>JBDLIF010000034.1:0-12931 GCA_039714955.1 Pseudomonadota bacterium
ATTAGCGACGATAGTCGCTTTGTGTGAAGAGGCCGAAAAGGCTATCGCCTTTGGTCGCAGCCATGGGTAGCTCCTACGACGCATTTTCCGTGTGAAGACATGGGAATGACATAGGGAGCTGAATAATTAATCGTCCAGAAAGTGATCGCATGCGTGTGAGCGCGACCGTCGACGGGTGGGACCCCGTCGTCGAGCGTACAAGGAGGTATTCATAGCGTGTCGCGAACACACGCATGCGATTACTTATGCAGCTTTTGATATTTAACGGGAAGATCAATACAACCTCCTCTACACAGCATAAGGAGTACTCAATGATGTTTGGCCGCTTCATTCTCTTTTGGATACTCTCGGTACTGATAGGTACAAACAGCACAGCCGCCTCGATGGATGGGGCGTTGCAGACAGGCCTGATCAATCCAGGTTTCCACGAAAAACCCGACTGGTTTAAAATCTCGTTTCTCGACCTGCGGGATGACGTATCCGAGGCGGCGGCGGAGGAGAAGCGGGTGATCCTGTTCTTTCACCAGGACGGTTGCCCCTATTGCGCCAAGTTGCTGAACGAGAATTTCGCCATCAAAAGTCTGGTCGAAAAGACCCGAAAACAGTTTGAGGTCATCGCCATCAATATCTGGGGTGACCGGGAGGTCATCGGCCTGCGGGGCGAGGAGACCACGGAGAAAGCGCTCTCCTCATCACTGAAGGTGATGTATACGCCAACCCTGTTGTTTCTCAATGAACAGGGAGAGACGGTGTTGCGCATCAACGGCTACTACCCGCCCCATAAGTTCGAAGCGGCCCTGGACTATGTGGCGGGAGGCATAGAACAGCAGCAATCCTTTCGAGACTATCTGGCGCAGGTCGATCCCATACCCACCAGTGGGGTTCTGCATCATGCCCCAGAATATCTGCCCAGACCGCTCGACCTGCGGGCCTCAAGGGGTGAGCAGGCCAGACCTCTGCTGGTGCTGATGGAACAGAAACAATGTCCACCCTGCGATGAGTTGCACAGCGACATTCTGACCAGGCCTGAGGTCAAGAAAAGCCTGCAGCGGTTGGATGTGGCGCTGGTGGATGTCTGGTCCGGCGAGCTGCTCACCACACCGCTTGGCGAGCGGCTCAGGGCCACCGATTGGGCGGCCAGGCTGAAGGTCCACTATGCGCCGAGCCTGCTGTTTTTCGATGCGGCCGGCCGGGAGGTCTTTCGCACCGACGCACTGCTGAAGGCCTTTCACGTGCATGCCGCCATGGACTATGTGCTCAGCGGCGCCTACCGGACCCAACCCAACTTCCAGCGGTTCGTGCAGGCCCGGGCCGACGCAATGAGCGCCCAGGGCATCGAGCCCAAGCTGATGGATTGAGGGGTATAATGACGTATTTTCGGCAGACCCCAGTCAACTGGACCGGGGTCTGCCGGTTCCGGTTTACCTCACCTCCTGCTGCAAACCGGAATCACTCTCCTCAATGGGGCGCAACGATGTTGCCGCCCTGGATGGCCACTGCATTATCTGGCGCAGTCTCAGGCAATGACATCGCCGGGATCGTAAGGCCGACCTTGTCGCGGGTGGTGAGCCAGACGCGATCCGTACCGCTGCCCGGCTCATCGCGGTCCTCCACATAGACCGTGAAGCCATGGTTGCCCTCGGCCTCCAGCATGCCGGGCTCCAGGTAGGTGGCCTTGCCGCTGAACGAGGCCCAGCCATAGGGCACCGTTGGGTCCTGACCGATGGCCAGACCGTCCAGGGCGTTGCTCTTGATGCGGTATTTCTGACCGTCGGCCAGATGCCGGATCAGCAGCAGGCTGCCCTTCACGTTGGTCTCATTGCTGCCGTACTTCATGGTGTAGCCGAAGTTGGTCTTCTCCCCGGTGCCGGGCCAGTTGAACCAGCCACCGCCGGTGGTGAAGCCGAGGCTCGGGTCGTAGACCGTGAGCACGTCCTCGGCGCTGCCGCTGTAGAAGTTGCCGCCGATCGTCACCTCGACCGTGTAGGTCTCGACGGGCACGCCGTTGAAGCTGCAGGTCAGGATGCGCACGCCAGTGAGACTGTCGTTCGTCGTACAAGCGGTGCCTGGAACGGTACCTCCAGGCCCCACGGGCACCAGAGAGATGCCGACGTTCGCCAGAGTGATGTCGCCCGGAGCGGCCAGGCCGGCCGGCAGGTCCGGAACGGTCTCGGTTACATACACGACCAGGTCGAAGAGACCACTGGTTCCCCCATCGCTGGCAACCCGGACGGAGACGGGGTTAGCGTCGTCAAACACCGCGGAAGCGTACTCCTGGGTGACGCTCAACTCGGTGGCGACACTCGGGGCAAACTGGCCGTCGCTCAGTGTAAGCGCGATCGTGTACGGTCCGGCGCCAACCAGAACCTGACCATCCAGCGTCCAGCTGCAGCTCGATCCATCGGCACTCGGCAAGCAACTGCCGGACAGGCTCAGACTGCTCGGCAACTCGGTCCAGGTTGTAGTGAACTCGGACGGTGCTGAGTCGATGTCCATAGCGCTGAACTTCACCTGAGTGATTCGGTCACTGTACTGCACCGATTGGCTGGCAGTATCGACGGAGAGCACCGGTGGGTCGTTGACCGGGTTTATGATCAGCGATACCGTCGCGCTGTCGCTGGCGCCATTGCCGTCCGCTACCAAGTAGCTGAAGCCGTCCGGACCATTATAGTCGGGATACGGCGTGTAGCTGAAGGAGCCATCCGGATTCACTACCACCGATCCATGGGCCGGCGCCGTTTCCAGGGAGGCGGTCAAGGGATCGCCATCGATGTCACTATCGTTTGCCAGCACGCCAGGTGCCGCCATGACCAGCACGACATCCTCATCGGTCGTATAGGCGTCGTCGCTCGCCAGCGGTGGGTCGTTCACAGGCGTGATGCTGATGCTTACCGTGGCCGATGACGTACCCCCTCTACCGTCCGAGATGGTGTAGGTGAAGCTGTCCTCTCCCCAGAAGTCGGGATTGGGCGTATAGGTCAGGCTACCATTGTGGTTGTCTAACAACACGCCTTGGCCGGTTCCCGTGAAACTCACGAGAGACAGAACATCCCCATCAGCATCACTGTCATTCGCCAACAAAGCGGTAACGGCGATGTTCAATGGGGTGTCCTCGAGTGTCACGAAACTATCACCATTGGCGACCGGAGCTGAATTCACCTCGACCTCCCACTCGTCGTAGGATTCATTGCCCAGGCCGTCCACTGCCACCACGCGGATGGTGTGCAGCCCGGCCGTGAGATCGAAGTCGTAGGAGAAGTCCACACTGGTGGAGAGCAGGCCGGAGGTGACATCGGTGGTCTGTGCCAGCAGCACGACCTCGGCGGTGGCGCTGTAGTCGATGACGTGCACCTTGACACCGTCCAGCCAGAACTCGATACGCAGGATGCCATCATTGTCGGTTGCATTACCGCTCACCGTCGCGGTCGCCGTGCCGGTGCCGATATCGGTGGTCAGATCGAACGTATAGCTGTCGATCGTCATACCAGGGCTGGTGAGGCAACGCCGCTTGAAGACGCTTTGGCTCAAGGTCACTGTGCGAGGGGGGAAGTTGATGTAGGTGTTGTCTTCCGTATATGCACGTGGTGAGAGACTATAGTCCCCGTCCGGTCCATATAATATGACTTCTGGATTAGGGACTAAGTTGACATCAGGGGTTGATGAACCCGAAACACTGACGTACATCTCCCTTTTGCCATCCTTGTTGTAAAGATTAGCGCTACCGGAAACGTAAGGCGAGCGTAAGCTACCGCCACCCACAACCTCGAAGCACATCGATACACCACCAATCCTATACTCTCTGTCGTTGTGACTGCTCTGGCCACCTATGATATCAATAGGCTGACCGAAGTCGTAATTGTTACCGTCATAGTAGTAGTTGTAGTCATACATTGTGAGGTATGAATATCCGCTATAACCCAACAGATCAGTGTTGTTGACAAGGGTATAGAGATAATAAGGTTGCCAGGGACCTGTGGTCAGGAACATGCGGTATTCATAGTCTCCGGTGACTGTATTAGGATATATGGTTTCATAGGACGATCCACCATAGGTGGGCAGATAGACATAACCTACGCCAGGTTGGTAATAATAGGTGCCATATGCTCTTAACTGAAACCAGTCCACATCCTTATCCTTGGTCTTCAATGAACCTTTAAGCGTAAGCTGACCGCTGAGAATACCCGCCTCGTTCATGAAGTCCTTGCGTGTGGTCTGGTCTTTGAACACTTCTACTCGATCATTTTGGTAATCACCATCAGTGTAAGGCCAGTAGAAATTTTGGTAGAAGTTTTCGTCATAGAGATACGAACGGACGCGATACGTGTGAGTCCCTGTTCGTACATTGTTGAGAAAATAGTCGCCGGGATTGGCATAGATCCATCTGCCCCCGTAGCCATATACGTAGTGACGGGAGTAGGGCCAATCCGGGTAAGTGAATAGCAGCTCACTATAATCAATATCGTCTACCACAAGGTTGAGATCGACCGTGCCTTCCACCGCACCATAGTCATAGGGCGGAATTATTGGAGGGGGAGGAGGTGCGACATGTTCGATCTCAAGCGGTACTACCACGACCTGATTGGTATCGTCGGTGCCGACGTCTATGTAGTAATAATCAGCTGAACTGGTGTAAAGATTGTAGCTCTTGGAATAGTTGTAGGGCGTCAAATCGTCACGCAGTGCGGTGCCATAGACCGTAACGGAAGCGTGGACCCTGACATCTGGATTGCTGACCACTGGCATATCCCAGATTCCGCAGGGCGTATAACTACTATGGGTATAGCTACGGGAATAGGTGCGTTCTTCACCGGCAGGAGCATTATTATTGGCATAGCCGTATACGCTCCAGGAGTTGATAGTATTGCCAATGGTTGGATCACTGAGATCCGTGATATCTAGCTGAAACTGTATGGTTCCATTCGCAGCATAATCATTCGTTACCGTTTCACCAATCGCTACAGGAAAGTATCTATCGCTGAAATAGATAGTCGTATAAACACCACTACAATTGGGAGCACTAGTCGGGCAAAATTCGGGATCTGTGCGTGCTGTGGCAGTCGCTCTAACCCTGTAGTCCCAACTCGCTGTATCTGGATCTGGATCATGGCCCTGTACGGTCAGGCTATATTCAAGGGGGCTAATAACTCCAGTGTAGGCCTGTGATGTCGATTTGGATGCGGTATTACCGTTACGATCACCAGTGCCGTAGGCATTTATAGAGAGTGACTGAATGATTTGATTATCCGTTGCCACGCTGGCCTGTCCTGTGATCCAGCCGGGTTCCAGTATGACCTCTTCAGCGGTTAGGTTCACAGACCAGCTTCCAACGCTCAATGAAAATATACCCAACGCTGAGAATAGCGTTGATCGTCTGTTCATATCTTCCTCCACCGGATAGGTTCCGGGTTTATATTTTTATGGTTTTACTCAGGTACGCGCTCACCAGTGACTTCTGCACTGAGTTGTTCGCCAGCGCTATTGAGATACTCGACTTGCCAGAGGATGTTGTCTTCGATCTCGTCTGGATTGGCGAGCTCCTGAGGCACATGGAATTCATCGAGTACTTCGGTCATCAGCCCGTCTGCGAGATCGCCGATCAGAATGGTTCGGTTGTCAAAGGTGACGTTGTTAGGTCCTGGCACTGAGGCCATGACCTGTAGGGTGTCTTCACCACTGACGTTGACCACGGTCACCAGCAGCATGCCCGACTGGGTCAGGCCGTCGGATGACAGATTCTGCTGGCGGTAGCTGATATGGAAGGGCTCCTCTTCAGCCAGGGAAGGCAGAGTGAGTACGAGTAGAAATGCGCCCATGACGGGCGCGATGAAGCGCTTCAGTTTCATTGAACTCCTCCTCATTGCTGTTGCCGCGTTAATGCGGACCAACGAAATTAAAAAATCAGACTATTAGGTAATACTAATTATTATGGATGTATCAATCTCTCAGTATTCGCGGTGCATCACCTCCTTTTTGTTAAATCAGTGTATTTGTATATTCCATGTATCAAATCTAGCAGGCAGCTATTTACCTGCAAGTGGCTGCAATTGATACAGGTCAAGGAAAGTAAATAAATTCCTATCGCGATTGATCGATCGCAATGACGGATAGAAATTTTGTATCTTCAGGTTATCTGCTCTTTATCGGGCTAGGGTGCGGGGACCTGGGTGTGTAGAATGTGCCGTTTTTCCACACCCCATCCAGGCCAGCCATCAGCGGGGAGCAGCGTTGAACGATTCGAACAGCATCGGTTTTCATGTCAAACCAGGCGGCAGACTCTCCGGGAGATGGCGGGTGCCGGGGACAAGTCCATCTCCCATCGTGCGATCATGCTGGGCTCCCTGGCTGATGTGTAGTAGTTACCACTAATCGTTACCTCGACCGTGTACATCTCGACAGGCACCCCATCCAAGCTGCAGGTCACGCTACCGCTTGCAGAGATTGGTGGGCAGGAGGGTGGTTCTTTAGTGCTTCCCGGACCTACGGGCACCAGATTGTTCGTGACTTCGGCCAATGAAATGTCACCCAGCCAGGTCGACAGGCAGGTCCGGTTGCGCCTCGGATACATCTACAACCAGAGCAAATCACTCGACCGGCTGCGGCCAACTGCGGAAGTTCAAATCCTACAGGCCAAATAAAAAAACGGCAGCCATGGTGACTGCCGTTCTCAATATGTTGCTAGTACCTATATTATTCTCGATTATTTACCACTCTGTAGTATCCGCTCCTCTCCAGGTATAACACTCAGTAGGATCAGATGGATTTGGACAATAGAGCCCCTCTACTTCGTAATATGAATCTTCCATCAACTCTGGAGTTCTGTTGAACTTCAGGAGCAGCTGATCATCATCATCGGAGTAATGAACATCTATCGGGATTTGATCCGGCGTAGCACTGATTTCCCTATTGTCGGCTATCGAAAGTGATGCAGTTGCCGTGAGCCCATTTGGCAATGTAACAAAAATGGTTGATGTCCCATCTTCCTTATTATGCCTCGCTTCCGGCTTAGCCCTTACATCAGTGGCCAGATAAGAGGTAATCGTCGACGATGCCACAGCCGTGTTGCCTGCAATATCTTCAACCTGAGCAGTGATTTGATGCGTTCCGACAGAGAGCGGACCGATCAAGTCAGCAAAGGATACGCTCACCGGAGCTGTGTCATTTGCCGCCCCCTCAAGCACATCAAGCACCGCTCCATCCAGCATCACTGTCAAGGTATAGCCATACCCCTGGTCTCTGGCATCAACATTCAGCGCTATGTCATTGTCCAGTGATGAGAAATAACTGCCATCGGCAGGAGGATCGATTGTCACAACAGGCAGCCAGTGATCCACATAGATATCCCGTTCGTTCGAGGATTCGTTGTCGTTGGTATCCAGAGCCACCACCGTGATGGTGTTTTCGCCGTTGACCACCGGGAGGTCATAGGTATAGGAGACCTCGTTGATATCGTCAGGATTTCCGGTAGGAGTAATGGTAACACTCACACCGTTTATCGTGATGGAGGCCACGCCGGAGTCATCGGTGGCGGTGCCGCTCACGTTCACGCTCAGAGCGTTCGTGATATCACCGGCCGGTGGGGTCTCTACGATCAGCGTCGGGCCGTCAAAATCCCTGCCCTTCCGGACGCCGCACTCCAGGCTCTCGTCAAACCGTGCGAAGGTCACGTAGCTGTTGTCCGCGGTGTAGGCGCGGGCGTAGAACGGATAGGTCGCAGGATGACCATGCACTTCGACCTCGGGCTCTGCCATGTACGACGTGCTCGAATAGCCGTAGGCCCTTAAATATAACTTCCGCTTTCCGTCTTCGTAGACGTTCGTCGAGCCTTCGAGCCGTGGGTACCGGAGCAGGCCGCCCGAAGCGTCCCTGAACCGCACCAGAAGCGAACCGGTGCAGTATTCACGGTCCTGCAGGGTAGTTGCGCCCGGGGCGACATCGACGTTCTGGCCGAAGTTATACGAGCTGCCGTCGTAGTAGTGGTTGAAGTCGTAGATGTAAAAGTAGGATCGCATGTAGTAGCCGCTGTCGTAGTTATTCGAATCGGCAAAGAGGTAGTACGGCCGCCAGGGTCCCTGCGTCAGGAAGAGGCGGTAGGCAGATGGATCCGGATCGCTGCTATATGTCGTCTGGTAGGCATACCCGCCACGCGTTGTCTGGTAGATCCATCCGGTGCTGGGCTCGTAAATCCGATCAGCTGGATAGACTCTCAACTGGAAGTAGTTGAGGTCCGCATTGGTCATGGTGCCGGTGAAGGTCACATCTCCGGTCAGCGTCCCCGCGTTCTCCATCAGGTCCAGATTGTAGATGCCGCCCGCAACTACATCGACCCGGTTGTTCTGGTAATCGCCGTCGATGTAGGGCCACTGGAGGTAGGACCGGTAGTTGTCGAACCAGCTGTAAGCCCGGACGTCCGTGAGGCCGGTCCGCACGCTGTCCAGCAGGTAGTCGCCCGGGTTCGTGTAGAGGTAGTGGTTATCGCCGTAGGCGTAGACCCGGTGGCGGTTGAAACCGTCCGCACCCGTGAGCTCGATATTGCCCTGGATCGTACCGTACTCACTCGGGGTTGCATCGTGAACTATGTTGATAGGCACGACGATGGTCTCACCAGGGGCTATGTCCTCATAGTAATATGGATAGCCGGTCTCGAAATCATACCTTTTGCCGTCCACGTAGACATAGGCGTAGATCCTCACGTCCGTGTTCGGCACGACCGGCATTTCCCAGACGCCCGTGGGCGAGTAGCTGCTGTACGCATAGCCGTAAGAGTACGTCCGCTCCTGGCCGACCACGTAAGTATTGCGCGCATAGCCACGGGCGTTCCAGCTGGTGTACGCGTCCCCGGTGATATTGATCTGGAACTGGATAACCCCCGGGTTCGCGAAGTTGTAGTCGTTCTGCACCGTGGCGTCCTCCGGCACCGTCATGTACCGCGGGCTGAAGTACATCCGCGTGTATGGGTAATTGCTCGTCGTGGACCGCACATAAGCGGTGGTGTTGACGTAGTACTCCCAGTCGTCGCCGCCCTGCACCGTCAGGCTGTAGGTATTGCCCGCCGTGCTCTTGCTCGAGGAGTATCCACCGCCGCTGGCGCTGACGGATGTGTTGTAAACATTGAAGTCGCCCACGGTCACGGTACCTTGTATATAGCCGGGATAGAGGACGACGTCGGCTACCGCCACCACGGGCAGCAGTAGAATACTGGCCACTTTCAACAAGTGAGCCATTTTAAGCGTATTGAAAATTCTCATGATAATCTCACCTTATCCTTAGCGGGTGCTAGTGCACCAGCGTGCCGTTCACGTACACCGTCTGCTGTTCGCTGGCGGCATCAAGGTACTCCACTTTCAGGATTGCCTCGGCCTCGGGAACAGCCACTTCACCCGGAGCGCTGAACTGCTCCAAGAACTGCACCATCTCGCCAGCACCCAGGGCCGGCACGACGACCGGCTGGTTGCCGTAGGTGATATGGTTCTGTCCATCCACAGTCGCCACCAGATTCGTGACATCGCCGCCGCTGGCGTTGACGATATTGAAAACCACAAGTCCGGAAACAATACCGTCGGCCGCCGAGACGTTGCTCTGTTCAAAAGTAATGTGGAAGGGATCTTCAGCGAGGGTATGCTGAGTGAGAACAAGTAGAAATGCGCCCGCAACAGGCGCGAAGACACGCTTCATTTTCATGGGGCTTCCTCCTCCTTTTCCGCATCCTATGGGAGCGAAATAAGGGTATAAAGTATTTAGAATATTATTTATCTCTTATATATTGATGCGTAGTGTATGGTTTCAATAGGCTCCTACCTCCTTATATATCCCTAATGCCTACAATCTATAGGGATATTGTGTAATTGTCTATTAGGCTGATTGACTACTTGGCCCGTAATCAATTGATTCCGATCAAGACAAGTAAAGAAATTCATAGATCGGTTGCAGATTCTCAATGACAAACGGATTTTTTGTCTCGATATGTGCCGATTTTAAACAGGCTATGGCTGCGGTGCTTGGATGTGTAAAATGTGCCGCTTTTGTAAACTCCAGCCAAAGTCATGTATTGACGGGGAGGAGCGTTGAGCGATTCGAATGTCAGTTTTCATGTAGAACCGGGTGGCAGGCTGTCTGGCACACTGCGGGTGCCCGGGGACAAGTCCATCTCCCATCGCTCGATCATGCTGGGCTCCCTGGCTGAAGGGGTGACAAAGGTCAGCGGCTTTCTGGAGGGGGATGACAGTCTGGCCACCCTGCGGGCCTTCCAACGGATGGGGGTCAGGATCGAAGGACCGGAGGCGGGCCGGGTGGCGATTCATGGGGTCGGCATGCACGGGCTCAAGGCGCCGGCCGGTCCCCTTGACCTGGGCAACTCCGGGACCTCCATGCGGCTGCTGGCCGGTCTACTGGCGGGGCAGGGGTTCGAGGTGACCCTCAGCGGAGACAGCTCCCTCTCCAGCCGGCCGATGCAGCGGGTGACCGATCCCCTGGCCCGCATGGGTGCCCGGGTTGATACGGCGGAGGGTGGTACGGCTCCACTGGCGATCAGGGCGGATAACAGACTCAAGGGGATGGACTATCAACTGCCGATGGCCAGTGCCCAGGTGAAATCCTGTGTGTTGCTGGCGGGTCTCTATGCGCAGGGTGAAACCTGCGTCAGCGAACCGGCGCCGACCCGCGACCATACCGAACGCATGCTGGAGGGTTTCGGCTATCCGATCCGGCGTGCAGGGGCCAGGGTCTGCCTGACCGGCGGTGGCAGCTTGCGGGCCTGCCATATCGATGTGCCGGCCGACATCTCCTCCGCCACCTTCTTCATGGTGGGCGCCGCTATTGCGGCGGGTTCGGATGTCACCCTCGAGCATGTGGGCATCAACCCGACCCGGGACGGGGTGATCCATATCCTGCGGCTGATGGGGGCGGATATTCAGATCAGCAACCGGCGCAGCGTTGGCGGTGAACCCGTGGCGGACATCCGGGTGCGCGCCAGCCGTTTAAAGGGTATACGCATACCCGAGGAGCAGGTGCCCCTGGCGATCGATGAATTCCCCGCCATCTTCATCGCCGCGGCCTGCGCCGAGGGCGAGACGCTGCTGACCGGGGCGGAGGAGTTGCGGGTCAAGGAGAGCGATCGTATCCAGGTCATGGTGGACGGCCTGGTGGAGCTGGGGATCAAGGCGGAACCGACCCCGGATGGGGCGGTGATTCAGGGCGGGACCATCGGTTCCGGTACCCTGGAGAGTCATGGCGACCATCGCATCGCCATGGCATTCGCCATGGCCGCCCTGCGGGCCGATGGGGAGATTCACATCAACGACTGCGCCAACGTCAATACCTCCTTCCCCGGTTTCGTTCAGCTCGCGAGGGCTGCCGGACTGGCGATCACCGGCAGGGGAGGGGGCCGGACATGACCCGGGTCATCACCATCGACGGGCCCTCGGGTTCGGGCAAGGGCACCATCGCCCAACGGGTTGCGCAACGCCTGGGTTGGCGCATGCTGGACAGCGGCGCGATCTACCGGGTGCTGGGATTGCTGGTCGAGCGTGCCGGGGTCACCCCGGACGAGGTGGAGAGGCTCAGGGAGCTGGCGGCCAATATGCCGCTCTCCTTCGCGGACGGCAGGGTCCTGCTGGGCGAGGAGGACGTCTCCGCCGCGATCCGCACCGAAGCGGCCGGCAATGCCGCCTCCAAGGTGGCCTCGGTACCCGAGGTACGCGCGGCCCTGCTGGAGTGGCAACGCAATTACGCCCAGCCGCCGGACAGGACGTCCAAGTGCCGCGGGCGCAGGGAAGCGCGGGAGCGGCCGCCGGGACTGGTGGCGGACGGGCGGGATATGGGGACGGTGGTCTTTCCTGCCGCCCAGGTGAAAATCTTCCTTACCGCAAGTGCCGAGGAGAGGGCGAAAAGACGTTATAAACAGTTGAAAGGAAAGGGATTGAATGTTAATCTCGCCGACCTTGCTGGGGAGATCCGGGAGCGCGACGAGCGTGATCGGAATCGCAGTGTGGCGCCGCTTGTTCCCGCTGCCTCGGCAGTCGAAGTGGATTCCACATCCATGTCGATCGATGAAGTGACCGATCTTGTGCTGGGCGAGGTAGTTAAAACCTTTCCCGATCTGAGCTGAATCGATGATCCAGATCCGGGTGACCCCGGTTTAATTAGGCGGCCAGTCGCGACTGGCCATGTGTTTAACCTCTAACCATTTGACGGTCTGTAACCGACGTCATTGCGGCCTTAGTGCTGCAGGAAAAATCAATCCCATGTCCGAAAGTTTTGCAGAATTATTTGAGGAGAGCCTCTCCAGTACCCAACTGAAACCCGGTGCCATCGTGATCGGTACCGTTCTGGATATCACATCCGATGCGGTTATCGTCAACGCCGGGCTGAAATCCGAGGGTGTCATCCCGCGCGCTCAGTTCCTGAACCTGGATGGCGAGATCGAGGTTGCCGTCGGTGATCAGGTGGAAGTTGCCCTGGATGCCGTGGAGGACGGCTTTGGCGCGACCCGGCTCTCCCGCGAAAAGGCCAAGCGTAACCAGGCCTGGAAGGTGCTCGAGGTGGCGTTTGAAGCCGCAGACACCATCGTTGGCCGTATCAACGGCAAGGTCAAGGGTGGTTTTACCGTGGAATTGGGGGATATCCGTGCGTTCCTGCCGGGCTCCCTGGTGGACGTGCGTCCGGTCCGCGATACCTCCTATCTGGAAGGTAAGGATCTGGAATTCAAGGTTATCAAGCTGGATCAGCGCCGTAACAACGTGGTGGTCTCCCGCCGCGCGGTGGTTGAGAAGGAGTACAGTGAAGAGCGGGACAAGCTGCTTGAGAGCCTGGAAGAGGGCCAGGAGGTCAAGGGCATCGTCAAGAACCTCACCGACTACGGTGCATTCGTGGATCTGGGGGGTATCGACGGTCTGCTGCACATTACCGACATGGCCTGGAAGCGGGTCAAGCACCC
>JBDLIF010000035.1:0-12819 GCA_039714955.1 Pseudomonadota bacterium
TGCGGCCATGGAAGGCCGCAGTCGAGCGTACAGGGATAGTATTAACAGCGTGTCTCAAAACGCTATCTCCCTCTCCGCTCCCCGTTTGAACTCCGAAACCTGAGTTGTTGGCAACGGATTTTCTTCTTGATCTTCGTATGCTTCCTGGAAAAACCGGGGTTCTGAACGCTAGTCAGGCTGGCCTGGATCTTCTCCATTTCCAGCTGTCAGGCTGGGCCAGGCGGCGCGCAGATAGACCACCATCGACCAGAGGGTGAGGATCGCCGCGGCATAGAGCAGCAGGAAGCCCAGGGTATAGGTGGGCAGGCCCCAGAGTGGCTTTTCGTAGATCAGCAGCAGGATGGCGACCATCTGCAGCGCGGTCTTGACCTTACCGACCATGGAGACGGCGACCGCGGCCCGGGCACCCAGTTCCGCCATCCACTCGCGCAGGGCCGAGATGGTGATCTCCCGGCCGATGATGACGGCGGCCGGGATGGCCAGCGCCGGAGTGGGTTCAGACTGCACCAGCAACAGCAGCGCCACCGCCACCATCAGCTTGTCCGCCACCGGATCGAGAAAGGCGCCAAAAGGCGAGGTCTGGGACCAGCGCCTGGCGAGAAAGCCATCGAACCAGTCGGTAACCGCCGCCAGCGCGAAGACCAGCGCACAGCCTACGCGCGCCCAGCTGAATGGCAGATAGAAGACCAAGACGAACACGGGTATCAGGGCGATACGCAACAGGGTGAGAATGTTTGGGATGTTCCACATGGTTCAACCTACCCCTCATCGTGGAAGGCGTGATAGATCTGCTCGGCGAGTTTAATACTGATTCCATCGACCCTGGTGATATCCTCGACCCCGGCCCTGGAGAGTTCCTGCATGCCACCGAACTGTTTCAACAACTGTTGACGACGCTTGGGTCCGATACCTGGAATCTCTTCCAGGACTGAACGTTTACGACGGCGCGCCCGACGATTCCGATGGGCGGTAATGGCAAAGCGATGCGCCTCATCCCGGATCTGCTGCACCAGATGCAGTGCCGGCGAGTCTGTGGGCAGTATAATCGGCGCACTCCGGCCTAACAAGAAGAGCTGCTCCATACCGGCCTTGCGGTCGGGCCCCTTGGCCACCCCCAGCAGCACCAGACCGGAGATACCCAACTCCTGCAGAATCTCGTTTACCGTGTTGAGTTGCCCCCTGCCACCATCGATGAAGAGTATATCCGGCAGGGGTACTTCACCATTTTTGATGCGGGTGTAACGGCGCTCCAGGGCCTGACGCATGGCCGCATAGTCGTCACCCGGGGTGATGCCCTCGATATTGAAACGCCGGTAGTCCGATTTCAGCGGCCCCTGGCCGTTGAAGACCACGCAGGAGGCCACGGTCAGTTCACCCCGGGTATGGCTGATATCGAAACACTCCATGCGCTCCGGCAGCTCCGCCAGCTCCAGGGCCTGCTGCAGGGCCAGCAGACGACCCTCCATATCCATGCGGGAGGCGAGTCTGGCCTGTAGCGCCAGCTCGGCATTGCCCTTGGCCATCCCTAGCCAGCGGGCCCGCTCACCCCGCACCTGGCAGCTGAGACGTACCCGGTGCCTGGCCTGCCGGCTGAGCACCTCCGCCAACAGTTGTGCATCCTCAGGCAGGTGACTGAGGATGATCTCCGAGGGAACCGGCCTCTCCAGATAGTATTGCGCGACAAAGGCGGAAAGCACGGCCTTGTTACTGGAGTCGGCGGGTACGCTGGGATAGAAGGCCTTGTTACCCAGATTGCGGCCCGAGCGGATGAAGAAGACCTGCACGCAGGCGGTATTGCCCCGGGTAGCCAGGGCAACGATGTCCAGGTCACCCCCCTCCCCACTCACATATTGCCTCTCCTGGACCCGCCGCAGGGACTGAATCTGGTCGCGGTAGAGCGCCGCCTTCTCGAATTCCAGCGCCGCGGAGGCCCTTTCCATGCGCGCCACCAGGTCGTCCACCACCTCATTTGCCTTGCCCTGCAGGAACATGATCGCATGTCCCACATCCGACCCGTAGGCCTCTGGGCTGATCAGGCCGACACAGGGTGCGGTGCAGCGCTTGATCTGGTACTGCAGGCAGGGCCGGGAGCGGTTGCGGAAGAAGCTCTCTTCACACTGACGCACCGGGAAGAGCTTCTGCAACAGTTGCAGGGTATCCCGGGTCGAGCCGGCGCTGGGGTAGGGACCGAAATAACGTCCCTTGCCCTTGCGCGCACCCCGCCGGAACGCGAGCGCGGGATAGGCCTGATCGCTGGAGAGATGGATATAGGGGTAGCTCTTGTCATCCCGCAGCAGCACGTTGTACTTCGGCTTCAACGACTTGATCAGGTTGTTCTCGAGGATCAGCGCCTCCGCCTCGGTATGGGTGACCGCCACCTCGATCTGCTCAATCTGGGAGACCATCAACTGGATGCGCCGGTTCAGCGAGCGGGTGAAGTAGCTGCTGACCCGCCGTTTGAGATTTTTCGCCTTGCCCACATAGAGAACATGACCTTCACCGTCGAGCATGCGATAGACCCCGGGACGGGAGGTCAGTGACTCCAGAAAGGCCTTAGGATCAAAGCTAGACATCATGCCTAAGCCTTCAGCTTGCCTGCAGCAGCTCCCGTGCCCGGGCGAAGACCTGCTGGAACATCCCGGGGGTGAGGCGTCGGGTCTGGGTGTTGTAGCGGCTGCAGTGATAAGAATCGAGCAGGGTCAGGCCGTTGTCCAGGTCATGCTCGGCCGCATGCGCAAAGGGGAAGCTGCTCTGACGCGTATCCGTCGCCTTCAGCACCGCCTTATGGGCGATGGCGCCCAGGGCCAGAACCACACTGCCCCCGGGCAACTCGCTCAGCTCCTCGCGTAAAAATGCGTTGCAACCGTTGATCTCGGTAGCGAGGGGCTTGTTCTGGGGCGGCAGGCATTTGACCGCATTGGTGATGCGGCAGCCATGCAATCGCAGTCCATCATCCAATGCCAGCGACCGCGGCCGATTGCTGAAACCATAGCGATACAGGGTGTCGTACAGCAGGATCCCCGCATGATCGCCGGTAAAGGGGCGTGCGGTAGCATTCGCACCGTGCATACCCGGTGCCAGGCCGACGATCAGCAGGCGGGCGTCCGGAGCGCCAAAGGGGGCGACAGGCCGCGCATGATAGGCGGGATAGTCCCCTTTGACCTGAGCGAGAAAATCCACCAGCCGGGAACAGCGCCGGCAGTCTCCATCAAAGGGCATCCGTGTGGTCAACTCCTCTTACTGGGTTCAATGTCGCTGAGCAGACCATGACGATAGGCGAGCCGGGTCAGCTCCACGTCATTGCGGATATCGAGTTTCTCGAGAATCCGCTGGCGATAGGTGCTGACCGTCTTGGGGCTGAGACAGAGGATATCGGAGATCTCCTGATTACGCCGCCCCTCGAGTATCTGCTGCAGCACCTGAGTCTCGCGGGTAGAGAGCCCCTGGAAGGGGTTATTTGCCCTGCCCTCCCACTCCATGAGCGTATGTTTCTGGGCCACTTCGGGGGAGACAAAGCGCTGGCCGCGAAAGACCATCCGAACCGCCTGGATCATCTCCGCGGCGGGACACCCCTTGGTCAGAAAACCCCTGGCGCCCACATCATTGAGGCGAGAGGGAAAAGGATCATCGTCCAGGGCGGTGAGCGCGATTACACCCAGACCGGGGTTGGACCGCAGCATGCGCCGGGTGGCCTCGATCCCACCTATACCCGGCATACTGACATCCATCAGGACAATATTCGGTGCACTCTCTTTTACCCGCTTCAGGGCCTCCTCCCCGTTAGAGGCCTCTGCCACCACATCGATATCCGGCGCCCGTTCAAGAATGCTTCTAACCCCGGTCCTGACCAGTTCATGATCATCAACTAAAAGTACTCTGATCATAGAGTTCGCCCTTCAGGAGTTAAAAACTTCCCTGTTTATAATAGTAATAATTGCTGACAGCTACGCGGCGTGCCGAAGCCAGCGTTCGGAAGATTCTACTCGCTCTGGCCTGATTTGAGAACCAGGCTAGGGGAGACTCATTATAGTAATAATATCCTATTGGTTTTTATGTTGTTAATTCCAACTGAGCGGACTCAACCCGGGGCACGGCCGCTACCGTGAAAGCATGGCCCTGCAGCACACAATAGGCCAGCCATTTAGACAGAAAGAGATTTATTCTCCAGCGCTGCTCCAGGGTTGGATTGGCACCCCAGCGTCTGAGCGGCAGGCTGGATTGGCGGAGATCCAGCACATCCACCTGCCGCGAATCATGGTAGACCCGGAGTTGCGCATCCGGATCGGCTGAGTGCCCCGTCTCATGGGGAAAGTAATAGGTCAGATGAATCAGGGACGTATAGGGTGTCTGCTCGTGGATCTCCAGATGAAGATCCATCCCCTGATCCAGAGTGGAGCAGAGCTTTCCCTGTAGCCGCGGGAGATCCGGCGCCAACCGCATCAGGTGCCGGTAGTTCTCTTCGCTCAGATCCAGCATAGCCCCCATGGTGGGGCGCCCGGACAGCAGGCTTTTCAGACTCCAGGGATAGTAAGACGCTCTCATCTATGCGGTCACCAGCGGGTTGCGATTGTTACGGATCTGCTCTCCTTTTAAGCATAGCGGGGATCATGGGTAAAAATCCCATAAAAAAACCCCGGCAGGGACTTTTCCTGCCGGGGTTTTTTATCCTAGAATCCTCAGTTGAACACCGTGAAGGGTGCGCTTGTGGTGGTGCAGGGCAAGGCACAACGACGCGGAATAGTTATTCTATTCCAAGGAGTTGTAACACAGCCATGCGCCGCCACAAGTGTGCCATTCGCGGTGTAGCGTTGCTCACCCAATAGGTATCGGTGTCCGGCCTATATTGCCCAAGGTAGCTCTGAGTTTTTCACGAGAGGCTGCTACGGGCTGATGGTTCCGATTAATTGGATTACAAGCCATTGCACGTGCCGGTAATCATCGTACTTTGGGAGGCCTTATATAGCGAGTCGCAGCAGATCAATAAACGGATAAAAAGTTAACAAAAGACTTGACAAGGTTATCCAGATGCGCGACGCGATTTTGTATACCTTACAATAAGATAGGATTGCCGTCATGACGACCCGCCGCGCCGATTCACTGACCCACTCATTGTTGCAGGAAACCGTTCTTCAGGAGTGGTTTCAACCGATGCAGCAAGCGCTCGATAAAGTCCGTTTCTCGGATCGTATTTTTCAGTCCTTACCGATGCTGAGCTATGCCTTGTTGGGCGGGCTGCGCCAACTGCTGTCCATTGATACCCTACGTGAACAGGTGCAGACCTTGTTCCATTGGGATGTGAGCGCCGAACGCATACCGGTTCCGCGCTCCACCTGGTCAGATGCGATGGGCAGTCGCACACGCCGAGACCTCCTACGTCAGGCTACCCATCATCTGGTGGCGTTAGCGCAAACCACCTTGGAGGATAAGCTCTCGGGTATTGAGGGGATCGGTCAACGCCCCCTGGTGGCGATTGATGCCACCTATCAAGCAGAATCTAGTCACTATGTGCGCATCCTACCCACGGAGGGTGGCAACGACAATCAAAAAGGCCATATGCTGCTGACGTACTACGATTTACGCCGTGGTATACCGGTGAATGTGAAAACCGAAACCAGCTCAATGGGTGAAATGCGCGTACTGAAAGCGGATGATGCCGAAGCGATGGACTGGAGCCGCGTTCACCAGGCGATTTATGTCGTGGATCGGGCCTTTATTGATGGCGCCTACTGGGATGAACGAAAACGCTCGCTCCATGCCACGGTGATCACACGAATGAAATCCACCCTCGTTTATACGCGAGCAGAACCGCGCAAGGTCGCGACCTTGCCCTGTAACGAAAAGGTCCTCTCAGACTATGTGATTGCGTTGCAGTGTGCGAAACAGCCCTGGCGGCTGATTGAGTGGTTGTCTCCCGATGGCATCACGTATCGGTATCTGACCAACGATTTCTCACTGGAGCCGGGCGTGGTGGCTTTTCTCTACTATCGCCGTTGGGATGAAGAGAAGTATTTTGATAACTTTAAAAACGATCTGGCCAATGCCAAAGCTTGGGGAAAAAGTCCGGTGGCGATAGAGCAGCAGGCGCTCATGGGATTAATGACATATATCCTGACGCAATTATTTTTACAGCGGCGCTATCAGGAACTGGAGTTGCCAGCGGGTGACGATACTCAGGCGCACAAACACGCGCGGAAAGTGGAACACTACCTTGAGCAGCAGGCAGAAAATGATCACCAGGAATATCACGCTGATGCGTGGTGTCAGGAAGATGAGCCGCCAGATTGTATGCAGTATGATGCCTACCGTGCCTTTCATGCACAGTTGTCGAAAATAACCCGGCAAGTCTGGCGGTTCTTAAAAAACTGCTTTCGTGAAAAACATTCTCTGCTGCTTTACCAGAGACAGCTGAAGCCACTATTGCTGAGGTACCTATGATGTTTGGCCGGACACCGATACCCTCTGGGTGAAGGGTATTCGGTGGTAACACCATGGTTTTATCTCAGCTATTCAACAGCTTGCTATTGTAGCCTTATTCTCAACTGAGGAATCTAGGTTCATGCGAACAGGTAGATGTTTTATGCCCCAGGTACCGGGACTGACCTCGAATACACCGGCACATGGGGTAGTACAGGCTTTACAAAGATTATCCTCTGTGAGATGCCATTCGGTGATGAGGTAGGAGTTGCGGCCGATGAGCTTCTTTCCACACTGGTGGCAGTAGGTGCTGCCGCCCGTCTCGTCGCTAACATTGCCGGTATAGGCGTATCGCACGCCGGACTTCATGGAGATTTCTCGCGTCCGGGTGAGGGTGGATACCGGTGTTGGCGACCGGTCCAGCATCTTCCAGGCTGGATAAAATGCCGTAAAGTGCCAGGGCACATCCGGCCCGAGGTTCGCCACCACCCATGGGGCCATCTCTTCGACCTCTTGATCCGAATCGTTCAGCCCAGGTATCAGTAGTGTCGTGATCTCCAGCCAGACATCGGTGTCGTGTTTGCGGCATTCCCGGGCCACATCGATTGCATACGCCATGAAGATAACCGGATCGTTGTAGGTGTAGGCAACACTACGACAGCCCAGTTCCTTGGTTACCTTTGCGATTTTTTCGGGGGAGGCCTCGTCGGCCAGGGTATCCATCTCACGGGATTTGCTGATGTCCCAGTTCTGACAGAATTTGCATGCCAGGTTGCACCCGCGGTACCGAAGGAGAGCACGGGTGTGCCCGGCAGGAAATGATTAAGCGGTTTCTTCTCGAGCGGGTCAACGCAGAAGCCGCTGGAGCGGCCGTAGGTGGTCAGGACGACCTGATTGTTTTGATTGGCGCGCACGAAACACAGACCGTGCTTGCCCTCGTGCAGCTTGCAGAAGCGGGGACAGAGATCGCATTGGACCCGGCCATCCTCCAGCCTATGCCACTACTTGGTCGGCACAACGGTAGTCATTGTCTCTTCGACCATGGTGTTTTCCTTTATTACATAGCATCCAGACTAAACGGTGCCGCCACGAACTCTACATTAACCACGATCCTGTTCCCCTTTGCCGTGAGCGCTAATATTCGTGGTCGATTGCCAAACAAACATGCCGTGTGCAGCGGACACCGCTGGCAAGGAGTGGAATCACCCTGGGTTAGCGGTTGCAAGTAGCCTTGGCGTACCAGTTCCCCGAGTATCTGTTTGATGAGCGCCTGACTGATGCCTAGCTCGCAGGCAAGCTCCGAGTCGCTCACGGTTCCCTTTTCCGTCACCAAGTGCAGCAGTTGTCTGAGCATCTCAGATCCCGAGCCCCAGCCATTGCGCGTATTGGTAGACGGCTATTCCCGCGCCCAATGCGATTCCCAATAGGAGAAGGACGCTGAAGACCGTCCAGCGCCAGCTGCGCGTTTCCTGGAACATCACGGCTACCGTGGCGACGCAGGGAATGAATAGCATGCTGACCACTAGGAACGACAGGGCTGCCGCTGGAGATACCACCGAGCCCATCGTCTCGGCCAGGCCCGCCACTTCTTCACCCGTCCCGTAGAGGATGCCCAGCGTGGCGATGGCATTTTCCTTTGCGATGAAACTGCTCAGCAGTGCCACGATCATACGCCAATCCAGCCCCATAAGCTGGCCAAGTGGATCCAGTGTTCGCCCAAACTGGGCAAGGTAGCTCTGTTCCACATCGGTGCCCGGGAAGCTGCTCAGCGCCCAGATGAGTACGGAGATGAGCACGATGAGGGTTCCCGCCTTGCGCAGGAATGCCCAAATGTTATTCCAGATGAAGGCCCCTATGGTTCGCGGGTTGGGCAGGTGGTAGAGCGGTAGCTCCATGATGAAGGCGGTATGTTGGCCTCGAAACAGGGTCTTGCTGAGAAGAACGCCAACCACCGCGAGGACGAGGAGGTTAAGGGAAACGAGAGACCAGGATACTAGCAGAGCCGCTTGGCCGAAAAAGGTGGGTGCCAAAAAGGCGAGCACCACGAGTCGCGCACTACAGGGCACCAAAGGCGCGAGCAGAATGGTCAGCAGTCGACCACCAGGCGATCCGATAACACGCGTACCCATCACCGCGGGTACATTACACCCAAACCCCAGGAACAACGGCAGGAAGCTCTTGCCGTGCAGGCCCATGAAGTGCATGAAGCGGTCCATGACGTAGGCAGCGCGGGCCAGATAACCGGAATCCTCAAGAAACCCGAGGGCCGCGTAGAACACGGCGAGGATGGGGATAAATGTGACTACGATGCCAGCGCCGCCGAGCACGCCTTCAGTGAGCAGGTTCACCAACCATGCCGGTGCCCCAGCCATGCGGGCGGTCAGCCAGCTCTGGAGACCAGCGACGACGTTGACATCCAACCATTCCTAAACAGGGGCGGCCAAGGTGAAAGTGAGCCAGAATACCAGCCCGAAGGCAGACAGGAGGAGGAGAAGCCCCCAGAGTGGATGAACCGCAACCCTGTCCAGGCGGTCTGTTACGCTCACCTGCCCAAGGCGAGGGCGGGTTACGGCTGCCCGCGCCATCCGGGCGATCCACTCATAGCGACCGCTCGCAATGTCCAGAACGGCATCTTCATGTTCCTTAAGGAGGCCCTCGACCTTCCGCCAGGTTTTTTCCGGCAGCCACGTCTGGGCCTTTTCGGTGATCTCCGCATCGCCTTCAAGCAGTTTGAGGGCCACCCAACCCTCATGGTAGGGCTCGGGAATCTGCCCGCTCAGCAGCAACTGAACCTCAGCCAGTACCTTTCGGTGAGGCTTGGCAATCTCCGGCCGTGCCGGGTGGAAAACTTCTGGATTGCGGAGCAGGCGCTCGACCGTATCCATCAGCTCAGACACGCCCCGGTTCTTACTGGCGACCAGGGGAACGACGGGAAGACCCAGGGCGGCCTCCAGGACGTTGGATTCCACTTGGACACCCTGGCTATCAGCCACATCCATCATATTCAGAGCGAGTACCACGGGGACGGGCAGTACCAGGAGTTCGGATAGCAAGTAAAGGTTACGCTCCAAAGCCGATGCGTCCGCCACCATCACCACCAGGTCCGGACGCTCATGCAGGATGAAGTCCCGTGCAATTCGTTCCTCGGTTGAGTTGGCGGTCAGGCTGTAGGTGCCCGGTAGGTCGACGATCCGCAGGGTTATGCCGTTGCGGGAAAACATACCCTCCTTCCGCTCGACGGTTTTCCCCGGCCAGTTGCCTACATGCTGGCTCAGGCCCGTGAGCAGGTTAAAGATGGTCGATTTGCCGACGTTGGGCTGGCCCGCAAGACCCAATAAGATGGTCTTCTCTGTAGGAACCATATGACCGGAGGAGGGGAACTCGCCGTGCCCCTCTTCACGACTATCATTCACTTCCAGGCTCCTCCACCAGTATCTTGAGCGCTTGGCCTCGACCAAGGGCAACGCGCGTGTCTCGCACCAGCACAAGGAGCGGGCCATGTGCCCGGTTCTGTAGGACCTTGACCTGCGACTCGATAGAGAGTCCCAGTGCAGCGAGGCGGGTCGCAAGTTCCCTGCCGCCCTCCAGCCTGCGAACGACTACGGATGTGCCCGAGGGAATCTTGTCCAGAGAAACAAGTTGTGGCCCCGTCATGAGTTTAACGCCCACAGATTTTTGGCTCTCCAGCTTGGTGTCATTTTGTCACTTTATTGGGAATCAGAAGTATTCAACAGTATCCATGACATTTCGAGTGGCATAATTGTTTCTCTTCTATATGTATGCATCGCCTTCCAAAAAAATAGGGTCGCCACTTTTTTGTTTCACTGGAGGCGCAATGCGTTATTTCATTTTGTTTTTTTCCGGAATGAAACTGTCTGCTCAAGTCGTTCTACTACACGTTCAATATCTATTAAGGCCTTACATTCACCCAGGATGTTTCCCAAAAGGCCTGCCATGACCAGTTCCTGATCGTAAGATATTGAACCAACGACTTTTTCCTTCAAGCCTCCTAAATTTTCCATCAACAAGGATTTCATCTTCTCGGATTCGATCTTATTCACTATCAACCAGAACTCTTTAACCCCCGCCTGCTTACAGAATTTGTCCATTCTTCTGGCAATGGAAATGGATTCGAGCGTGCAGTCAAGTACACCGAGAATGATATCCATTCGATCAGGTATTCTCCTGCCAAAATGCTCGATCCCGGCCTTTTCATCAATAAGATTTACCGCGTCTCCTTCAACCATGAAATCCCTGACCACTTTCTCCAATGGTCCGTCGCAACCCTGCCCATATGTCTCAATCTTCCCAGCCTGAAACAGGGTGATGTTTCCGTTTTGAAGATAGAATTCGGGCTGGATCTCTTTGTGAACATCAATTCGTTTTTCCGGAACGGGATCCGGATCATCGATCCGAGTGAGAGGCGATGGGTCGTCTACCGGGCAGGTGACGGCATCGATGCCACCGAAAAATTCAATGAGCGGTTTTGGCTCTCCCTCAACGCCCAAGCCGAACAACAAGCGTACGAGTCCCTCGGGATTGGACGCATCGCCGTCCAGTACCATGACCTGATATGCTTTTTGCTGCAGAATAGTTGCCATGAGGGCAACCAAAGTGCTCTTGCCGCTACCACCCTTCCCGCAGACCAATATTCGCTTCCCACACAGTAGCTTATTTGATTGCCAGAGATGGGTCATTTGAGCTATTTCCCTCTTTCTGTAATTTAGGCAAACGCGTTACCTTGAACTCAATACGGCGGGCTGGCGAACCGCACACGGTTAACTGAAACTAGGCATTTACCCTGCTTTTTGGGTTCCACCGAGACGATGGCGCGCGAAACGGCAGTTCCCGCGAGGGCGGAGAGTGATTACACGCCGCAATCAACGAAGTTGATCCAGTCCTGACTATCCGGCCGAAAGGCTCTTCGCGTATTATTCTATCTCGGACTCATCAGTGGTGGAATGGAAAACATCATGGTGTGGAAACCAGTGACAAGCTGAGCAAACTGGACTGTTTGAGAGTGGATACAGGAGATTTCGAGCTGGATAGGCAACTATCCGGATATGAAGGTTACGGTCGGCTACAAGCATTCCAAGCTAATGTCGGTTAGATGCAGACCAGGCTTGCACGCAACTAACGTACCTAATTCCATGTCTGCTATACAGATACTTCGAATTTCGGATGGGTGCATTCCTTACGGGAACCCAGTCTTGTCCCAGCCCTGGAGCATCATCCAAGCTCTATGGGGGCTTCTCTAGTCGTGCCGAGGACTGCGCCCTTCGAGGCCGGCCACCTCCGTTACGACACCTGGTTCGTACGACACGCTGAGGCCTACCAGACGGAGCTGCTGGCCGTCCGCGCCCTTTTACCTTGGCGAGGCCTGGGGTTGTCCATCGGCGTCGGAACCGGACGCTTCGCGGGTCCGCTCGGCGTGCGGGTGGGAATAGATCCGGCACGAACAGTGTTGGACTATGCGGTGGAAAGGGGCATCTCTGCTGTGCGGGGAGTCGCCGAAGCCCTCCCCTTTGCAGACGGAAGTTTCGACTACGCCCTGAGCGTCACCACCATCTGCTTCGTAGACGACGCCCCGACCATGCTGGAAGAAGCCTACCGCGTACTGAAGCCTGGAGGGACGCTCGTGATCGGTTTCATCGACCGCGCCAGCGATCTTGGGGAAATCTATTTGGCACAGCAGGCAGAGAATATCTTCTACCGCGAGGCAAGTTTCTTCTCGGCGCCTGAGGTAGAGCGGTTGCTGCACGACTCGGGTTTCGTCGAACCAGTCTGGGTGCAGACGCTTTCAAAGCCACTGAAAGAGATTCGGGAGGTCGAGCCCCTGCAGCCCGGTTATGGTCAGGGAGGTTTTGTGGTAGTAGCGGCGAACCGGCCTGATGCTCGCTTGCGGGATTAAATCGGATCGAAGGGCAGCATAGCATTCGACGCCTAAAGGAATGTCTCGGACTGCCGGGGCCGCGCCAGAAGCAATCGCCTGAACTCGATCACAAACGAAGCAAGGGGATCTGGCGCAGGTTACCAGGCAAAATATCCCAGCTAAGCTGGCTGAAGCTGGATGGTGGGAGCCAACGAACGGGCGGTCGTCTAGGGTCGGGGTCTGCGCTCCACCATTTTCTCTACGAGGATACCGCTGAGCAGCGAGAACAAGGTCATGTAGGTTGCCAGGACCAGCGTGTAGGCCACGCCGAAATAATGGATCATCAAAGGCAACAGGGGCAGCTTGATTCCGCGGTTGTAGAGGAACACGGCGATGAGTGCGGTCCTCATGCCCTTGCTTTTCAGATCCCTGAGCAAGGCGTACCAGGCGTAGATCGGCCCCACCGAGAGGATGCCGCCGACCACAGCCACTGCCCAGCCCCGTAGTCCCGAACCTCTCCCCACGTTGGCACG
>JBDLIF010000036.1:0-12807 GCA_039714955.1 Pseudomonadota bacterium
TCTAGAGATATAGACCATGAATGGCCAGGGTGAATGATTCAGATCAATAACTGGCTGATGTCGGCGTGAAATGGACAAACAGGTTGGGATGTTCCTTTTGTTCGATGTCTTGAATAAAGCAGGGTTATGGTCTTTACTTTTAACAATTGAGAATAAATTGACTATTCGGTATCCCGACGGTTAAGTCAGTGCAGATCGCAGCCTTGCATCGGGTACCTGACAATAATAATACAATAACCGAAAGGAACTTACTTATGCGTTCCTCACTTCGTACCTCTCTCTATCTGATCCCTTTTCTGGGCCTGTTGTCGCATGGCGCGATGGTTGGAGCCGACGAGCAGGAGAACCCCTACAGCATGGATGCGCTGATTGAAGCCGGTGGCGCCTATATGGGGGTAGAAGCGTGCAAGGCCTGTCATCCGACCCAGCACGATCAGATCATCCAGGAATCCCATGGCCAGGCGAGTGACGCGCGCTCACCCTACGCGGCCAACAACTGCGAGACCTGCCACGGCCCCGGGGAAAAACATGTCTCCATCATCAAGGGCGGACTGATTGCCTTTGCCGGCAAAAATCCTTCACCGATAGAGGCGCAGAACATCATGTGCCTGCAATGTCACCAGGGGGGCTCCCTGATCCCCTGGCACGACAGTCTGCATGATACGACGCAGGTCTCCTGCAGCGATTGTCACACCATGCACAAGCCGAGCAAGGTCATGGACCGGTCCACCGAGGCCGAGGTCTGTTACCAGTGCCATAAGAAGATCCGTGCTCAAACCTACCAGATGTCATCCCATGCTATCCGCGAAAGCAAGCTGGTGTGCAGCGACTGCCACGCCTCTCATGGCTCCTACGGGCCCTTCATGCTCAAACAGAATAGCCTGAACGAGAACTGTTACGAATGCCACGCGGAGAAGCGTGGCCCCTACCTCTGGGAACACTATCCCGTCACAGAGGATTGCAGCCTCTGCCATCGGACCCATGGTTCGAATCACCCCTACCTGTTGACCAAGCAAGGTCCGCAACTGTGCCAGCAGTGTCACGCCAAGATAAAACCGGACGGCAGCGGCCATGTACGCATCTTCCTCGATTTTGAGGATCTCAGCGACAACAAGCGGCAGCGCATGGTGGTGGGTCGAAACTGTTCGAATTGCCACAAGGCGCATGGTTCGAACCATCCATCTGGCGTCAACCAGCTCAGATAGGCCAGGAGGTAACAATGATCAACGTAAGAACAACTCGAATGGCGGGTTTGATGCTGACTATGGGCATGGTTTCTTGCAGCCTGGCCGCAGAGGAGACAACTGAAAAGGCGAATGTGGTCGAGGCGGTGCCCTCGGTCAATGAGATCGAAGTGGGTCTCGGGTATCTATCCGATGATGCATACCGTTTCGGGCGATTCAACGGCATGACGGAAGCAGGACCCTACATCATCGGCGATGTACGGGCCAAGGACTATGCGGAAAACGGCGATTTTTGGCGTCTGCGGGGAACGAATCTGGGATTGGATTCACAATACCTGATGTTTCAGGCCGGAACCCAGGGGGCGCACTCCCTGACCCTCGAATACGACCAGCTACCCGATTACGAGAACGATACCGGGGCAACCCCATTTCTGGGTGCCGGCAGCACCACTCTGCGTCTTCCCATCGGTTATGAGCCCGACCCCTTTGAAGTCATAGTTAACGAGGATGGTACAACTAACCTAAAGGAGTTCAACAGTAAGCTTCCCGCGGACCTGGACAGGTTTCTCCTGCCCTTCGACCAGGAAACAGAGCGCAAGCGCCTGAAACTCGGGGGAAAGCTTTTCTTCAAGAGCCGTTGGGAACTGGACGGTTCCATCCAGCAAGAGAACAAGCGGGGCACTGACTGGATAGGCAGCAGCATGGGCCCCACCGAAGAGGAAGGCGTGATGCTGAAAACCACCGGAGCGCTGCTGCCTGAACCCGTCGATTATGAGACGAATAAGATGCATGCAGCCCTGCGCTATCACGGTAAACAGACCCAGTGGGATTTCAACTATCGAGGCTCCCTGTTTTATAACAAGGACGACTCCCTGACCTGGCAGGACCCCTTCGATCTCGACCGTACCGGTCGCCTGGCCCTGGAACCGGACAACCAGATGCATCAGCTCTCCGCCGCGGTGGGCCACACCCTCTCCGCCACCAACCGCCTGACCGGGCTGCTGTCCGTTTCCCGGCTGACCCAGGACGACAACTTTCTACCCTTCGACACCAGCACCACGGTGGACGATCTGCCGCGCAGTTCCCTGGACGGAGAGGTCTGGCTCTACAAAGGTCAAGTGAAACTGACTTCCCGTCCCATCCCCAAGCTAAGGCTAAGCGCCAAATACGACTACGACGAAAGGGACAACCAAACCCCCACATCGACCTACTACTACTATGTTGCTGATGGGATCTCGGGCGAGATCATCCCCAACAAGGCCTGGCCGAAGGAGAATGATCCCCTGAGCTACCAACGCCACCAGCTAGACCTGAGCGCAAACTATCGATTCAACGCCAAGATGGGCCTGCGCGGCGGCTACAAGTACCAGCAGATGGACCGCGACTCGAGAGACCAGGAGCGGGAGACCACCCGGGAACAGACCCTGTCGGTCAAATGGAGCATGAGGATGCTGGATGAACTCGAATTCGACTTGTACGGCGAAGAAACCCGGCGCCGCGGCAGCACCTACGAGACGCGGAGGGATGAAAACCTTGCGATGCGCACCTTCTACCTGGCGGATGTTAACCGTACCCTGCTGGGTACCTCTGTGTACTTCATGCCCACCGATCGACTCAGCCTGGGATTGACCGGCGAGTACCTGGATGACGATTATACCGACTCCGTCCTGGGACTCACCGAGGCCCAGCAAGTCTCCCTGCTGCTGGACGCCTCCTATCAGATCAGCGAGCGGATCTCGAGCCACGCTTTCTACACTCACGAAGCGTTTAAGTCCACCAATGCGGGGGCGCAGGACAAGTTTCTGACAACCCCCGATTGGAGTGCGGAACTCGAGGACACGATCGATAGCGCAGGTCTTGGATTCAACTTCAATAAGTTCCTGAATAAGTGGGATCTGGGCGCTGACCTGATCTATACCCGTAGCCGGGGCAAGATCGATATGATCAACAACACCACTGCCCCCAGCAGTTCGGACAGCATTGCGGATCCCGACGACCCCACCATACAGTTCCCCGATCTGAAGACCTCCCTGACCAGCCTGCAACTGTGGACCCGCTACCGCTACAGCGACACCATCTCTTATCGCTTCAGTTACTGGTATGAGGATTACAGCTCGGAAGACTGGACGGTGGACGACCTGGAGGAGGACAGTGTCGACCATCTGCTCCTGCTGGGGGAGGACCGACTCGACTACACCCAGCATGTGGTTGGATTATCCGTCAATGTCCAGTTCTGAGTGACTTGTTTAACCTGTCAACTGCTCTTTTTAGGTTCTCAAGTTTCGGAGTTCAAACGGAGAGCGGAGAGGGAGATAGCGTTTTGAGACACGCTATTAATACAATCCCTGTACGCTCGACTGTGGCCTCTGACCTCCAGGGAGGGAGGAAATGCAATCGGATTGAATGGAACAATCCTTGCCATGGCCGCGGACGCTCTCAAAACGCTATCTCCCTCTCCGCTTGATATCTCATTGGAGTAACTGAACGCCGAAACTTGAGTTAGGTTTAAGCCTGACATAGCGAATGCGTGGCCATATGCATGAACTATCCTGGCTACAGGAAGACCCTTAGTCGGTTCCGCAGCATCTCCTTGGCTGAGGCCGTTTGTTGGTAGATGACATCGGCCTTGGCAAAATCGAGCACGCGAATATCACGCAGCGCCGGTTTCAGATAGATGCTGGGAGACCGGCGTTTCAGTTGCTCCCGGATGATCGATTCCTGCATGATGAGGTTGCTACCCATCGCCGTATCGAACCAGGATGGGGTCAGGTTCTCGTCTGTTGTCCATGAACCCTGTACATCCACGGCGATGGTGATGTCACAATCATCCAGCAGCAGGTCATAGGGCACCGGATTGACGGCGCTGCCATCAACCAACGCACGGCCCTGATGAAGCACCGGAGTGAATAGGCCTGGAATCGCTATGCTCGCCTGCAAGGCGGGAGTCAGGTCGCCGGTTTCAAAGACCACTTGTTCCCGCTTCCAGAAGTCGGCGGCCACGATTTTAAGCGGTATATCCAACTCCTCGAATGTGGAACGGTTGATGGCCTCCTGGATGAAGCTGACAAATTTACCGGCGTTGAGCAGACCACCGTTACCAATCTCGGGATCCACGAACTCGAACCATCTGAAGGCCTCCCATTTGCGCAGCGCCTCAAGGAAGCTTTCGTTCTCTCTGACCACCAGGTCATCAATCAACTTTTTGATCTGGGCGCCCGACTGGCCCGAGGCGTAGAGCAGCCCAATCACCGCGCCCATGCTGCTGCCGGCCAGACGATGAGGCCGGATCCCAAGTTCATCGAACAGCTCCACAAGGGGGATATGCGCCAGGCCTCGTGCGCCGCCTGCCCCCAATGCAAGTCCGATCGACTTGGCTCGACTATCCAATGAGCAGGATTGACCGCATAGGATGGTCGCCAACGTGAGTGTCGATATGCCGAGAAATTCGCGTCGTGAAAGATTTTTTGGTTTCACTTAGTAGTACTCACTAAATTAAGGCTATTCTTAATCCTGTGCAGGTTATTTTAGCCGCCATCCCTGGCCCCCGTTCATACCTCCAGCATACCGAATTTTAGAATGGATGGAGCTATCCGTGCCATAATCCTCATGCAATGTCTGTTGATCCTGATCTCAATCGATTACGTTGGCAGTGCCGGCGGGGCATGCTGGAGCTGGATCTGTTGCTGCTGGAGTTCCTGGAGATCCGCTATGCAAATCTGGATAGGGATTTACAGCAGGCGTTTGTCGGCTTGCTGGACTATCCGGACCCGTCATTGCAGCGTTGGTTGATTGGTGATGGCGAGGGCGTGGCTGACGCTATGCAGGCTATCGTTAAGAGGATAAGAGAGGGCGGCGAGGATTGTGAGGAATCAAGCTGAGTCCATCCATCTACGACCGGTACCATCCCGCTATCTGGCGGTTTGGCTGGTTATCACCCATGCAGTTGCACTGATTGTGATCTGGCAGATTCAGTTGCATGTGGCCTGGAAGATCAGTATGAGTCTTGCGCTGCTTGGCTATCTCATTTGGCAGCTCCAACTGCATCTCCTGCGTCGAAACGATACCGCCATCCTGGAGGCTATCGTAGCGAGTGATGGGATCTGGCATTTAACCCTGAAGAGTGGGATTGAGCTGTCGGGTGAGTTGCTGCCGGACAGTTTCGTCAAGCCCTGGCTGATGGTATTGGGGTTTAGGATTGCACCACTGCCGATAAACAAGCGTTTGATCCTCTTTCCCGACAGCCTGGACAAAGAGACAGCCCGCAGGCTTCGGGTTCATCTGTTATCGAACAGACAGCTCAGGCAGGGCCTGCTTCCCCACAGATAATCACTCATGGAGGTTCGCAACGGACTCGGAGGGCGAGTAGCTGTCGGGAATCAGTACCGTGGGTCGACGCTGCACCTTGTCGTCTCTGAGCGGGAAGTCGATGGTGTAGTGCAGCCCGCGGCTCTCCCGGCGGCTCTGGGCGGAGCGGATGATCAGGTCCGCCACCTCCACCAGGTTACGCAGTTCCAGCAGGTCATTGGTGACCCGGAAGTTGTTGTAATATTCGCCGATTTCCAGCCGCAACAGGTCCACCCGGCGCTTGGCGCGCTGCAGCCGCTTGTTGCTGCGCACTATACCCACGTAGTCCCACATGAAGCGGCGCAGTTCATCCCAGTTGTGGGAGACCACCACCTCTTCATCGGAATCGGTGACGCGGCTCTCATCCCAGGGGAGTAGATCAGGCGGGGCAGGGGTGCGCTCCAGTGAGTCGTGAATAGCGTCCGCGGCCAGTTTGGCGAACACCAGACACTCCAACAGGGAGTTGCTGGCCATGCGGTTGGCCCCATGCAGACCCGTATAGGCCACCTCGCCGATGGCATAGAGGCCGGAGACATCGGTCTGGGCATGCTGGTTCACCACTACGCCACCACAGGTGTAGTGGGCGGCCGGCACCACCGGAATCGGCTGTTGGGTGATGTCGATGCCGAAGCTGAGGCAGCGCTGGTAGATGGTGGGGAAATGCGCCTTGACGAACTCGGCCGGCTTGTGGCTGATGTCGAGAAACAGACAGTCGGCGCCAATACGTTTCATCTCATGGTCGATGGCGCGGGCGACGATATCCCGGGGCGCCAGCTCTTCCCGCTTGTCGAACTTAGCCATGAAACGGCTGCCATCGGGCAGTTTCAGGTGACCCCCTTCACCCCGCACTGCCTCGGTGATCAGGAAGGTCTTGGCCTGGGGATGATAGAGGCAGGTGGGATGAAACTGGATGAACTCCATGTTGGCCACCCGGCAGCCCGCCCGCCAGGCCATGGCGATGCCGTCGCCGGTGGAGACATCCGGATTGCTGGTATAGAGGTAGACCTTACTGGCGCCACCGGTGGCGATCACCACGAAGCGTGCGCGGAATGTTTCTGTCTTGCCAGTGTTCTGGTTGAGAACGTAAGCGCCCAGGCAGCGCTTGTGCTGGCCTCGTTCGAGGTTTTTACTGGTGATCAGATCAATGGCGATATGGTTGGAAAAGGTCTCCAGATTGGGCCGGGCCAGTACCTTGGCTTCCAGGGTGGTCTCCACCTCCTGGCCGGTGGCATCCGCCGCGTGGATGACCCGACGGTGGGAGTGGCCACCCTCCCGGGTCAGATGGTAACCGCCACTGCCGGTGGCCTTGTCATCCCGGGTGAAATCGACCCCTTCCGTCAATAGCCAATCGATGCTTTCCGGTCCCTTTTCCACGACGAGTTGTACGCTGGACTCATCACACAGGCCAACACCGGTATCCAGGGTGTCCGCGACGTGGGAGGATACGCTGTCCTTCTCATCCAGCACCGCGGAGATGCCACCCTGAGCATAGTAGGTACTGCTCTCTTCCAGTGCTCTTTTTGCTATGATCGCCACCCGCAATTCACTGCTCAGGTGTAGCGCGAGACTAAGGCCAGCGGCACCGCTGCCGATAATGAGTACGTCATGCAGGTGGTCTGTTGGCATATTTGCGGGCTCTTGGTGATAGGTTGATATTTGGCCGCTGATAAGTCAGCATCCTAACTTAATTCAATGGTTCATTGAACCAGATCAATCGGGCGTGGAATACCGAGAACTAAATTAAACCAAGATTGTCAATGAGACTGAGCACAGGGTTGTGCGGGTCCCGAGGAGGTTAAGGCCCGGATGGGCGAACGGCAAGTCGACCAAGAACTGGTTATCCGTGTGCAGCGGGGTGATAAGAAGGCATTCGATCTGTTGGTACTCAAATACCAGCAGAAGATCGCCAATTTGATCTCCCGATATATCCGGGACCCACACGAAGTGATGGATGTGACTCAGGAGGCCTTCATCAAGGCCTATCGGGCACTTCCCAACTTTCGGGGTGAGAGTGCGTTCTATACCTGGTTGTATCGGATCGCCATCAATACCGCGAAAAACTACCTTGTGGCCATGGGACGTCGTCCCCCCGCTGATGATGTGGATGCGGAGACGGCAGAACAGATGGATGCAGGTGCATTACTGAAGGAGACGGGCACCCCTGAGAACCATGTGCTCAGCGAAGAGATTTCGGCAACCGTGCAGAAGGCTATTGATGACCTGCCTGAGGATCTGCGCACTGCCATCATCCTGCGTGAATTGGAAGGAATGAGTTATGAAGAGATCGCCAATGCCATGTCTTGTCCTGTTGGCACAGTGCGCTCCCGTATCTTCCGGGCGCGTGAAGCGATCGACAAGAGTCTTAAACCGTTGTTAACCCCATAACCGGAATGACGATGACTGAGCAAGAGCAAGAACGACTATCGGCCCTGGTGGATAAAGAGTTACCTCACAACGAGATCACAGGAGAAATCGGCAAACTACTGAAAAACAGCCCAGGCCATGAAGTCTGGAGCCGCTACCACCTGATCGGTGATGCGATACGCCAGGAAGTGGGCCCGGTGGTGGATCTACAGCTTGCCGACCGGATCAGTAAACGCGTTCAGGACGAACCGGTTGTGCTGGCACCGCATGCCATGCAACATCCAACCGCCAAATGGTTAAAACCGACCTCAGGCCTTGCCATCGCGGCTTCCGTAGCACTCCTGGCGGTGGCGGTCACTCCCAGACTGCTCAACCATGAGCCGGCAAATGAATCGCTCAATGTGATTGCTACCAACCAAACCACCAAACAGTCGACGAAAGAGCGTATTTATGTCGCGGATGATGGTACCCGGTGGGAACTGCTGAGCAAGCCCAAGGTGGAATCTCGTCTGAACAGCTATCTGGTGAATCATCAGGAGTATGCGCCGGCGGGCAATCTTAAAGGTATCATGCCTTACGCCACATTCGTCAGCTATGACGGCGGCCAGTAGCCGTTGAGTTGCTATATGAGAACCGCCGTTAGTACCCTGAAGAAAAAATCGTTTAAATCAAGCCTGATCCTTCTTACGCTGCTCACCACTTTCACTGTTACGGCTGATGACGAGCAGACCGCCAAGCAGTGGCTGGAGCGAATGATCCAGGCGGTCAATAATCTGGATTATCAAGGGACCTTTATCTACCTGCACGACAATCAACTGGAGACGATGAAGATCGTTCATGCGGTAGGGAATGGTCAGTTACAGGAACGGCTGACCTCCCTTAACGGGGCGCCGCGTGAAGTGATCCGGGATCAGCATTCAGTGACATGTGTCATGCCGGAGTCACAGGAGGTTTCGGTCGACAAGCGCCCCCTGAGCAAGAAATTTCTTGCCCTACTCCCAGAAGACCTAAGGCAACTCGACGCCCACTATGCATTTCGCTGGCTGGGTAAGGGTCGGGTGGCTGGCCGGCATGCCAGGGTCGTCGCGATCATCCCAAAGGATGGCTACCGTTACGGCTACCGTTTCTTTCTCGATGAGGAGACGGGTCTGCCACTCAAATCGGATCTGATGAATGAACTGGGTAAGGCCGTCGAGCAGACCATGTTTACTCACCTGGAGGTCGGGGTTGCCGAGATTGATCCCGCGCAAGCTAGCCTGTCAGGGCCCCAACAGCGCATCGAACTGACGGCACATGCTGATGGGCTCAGTCACTCCCTGGCGCCTGACGAGGGGGGCTGGGAGTTCCGCCACTTGCCAGATGGTTTTTCCCTCACTACCCGCAACCGTCTACCCAATGCCGATGGCAATCAAGCGATTGAACAATATGTGCTGTCGGATGGACTTGCCTCCCTATCGGTATTCGTCGAGTCCGCCGGGCAGGGCGAAGCCTTCCTGCAGGGGGTCTCACGACTGGGCGCCATCAATGCCTGGGGTGGCAAGCTTGACGGATATCAGGTGACTGTGGTGGGAGAGGTGCCAGCCGTCACCCTGCTTGGCATCGTGGATGCCATGCGTCTCAAACGCTGATCATGATCGAGGAACCGGCCAGGGTCGTCACCTGTGAGGCGGGGTTTGCGTTGGTCGAAACCCAGACCAAGGCCGCCTGTGGTTCCTGTCAGGCTGAGGGCAGTTGCAGCACTTCAGTCATCTCCGGCCTGTTCAAACGTAGGCGGAATGTTTTGCAGGTACTCAATCCCATCCAGGCCAAGCCGGGTGAACAGGTTATCATCGGTCTCCAGGAGAAGGCCCTGGTGACGGTTTCTCTGCTTGCCTATCTGATGCCTCTGGTCTGTTTGATCCTGCTGGCGGTTACCGCCCAGCAGCTTGCTCAGTACGGGTACGGAGGGAGCGGGGAACTTGCCGGTATCGCTGGTGGTCTACTCGGACTGATTATTGGACTTGCGCTGCTCAAACGGTTTTCGCTGCGAAACCGAAATGATCCCGCCTTTCAGGCGGTCATTCTGCGGCAGGCATCCGCTAAACCTGTGCACTTCCTTTAAGCTGCAGTTTGCAGGAGATTTTTTCCAGATGAAATACATCAAATATCCATTCCAGCTATTGCTGCCCCTGTTATTTACCGCGCTCTACCTGATACCCGTACAGGCTCGGGATCTGCCTGATTTCACCCTGCTGGCGGAAAAGAATGCGCCTTCCGTGGTCAACATCAGTACCAGGCAGACCTCGGTGCGCCGTCAGATGAAGCGTTTCCATGTGCCGGAATTCAATGATATCCCGGAGGATAATCCTTTCGGCGAACTGCTGCGGCGCTTTTTCGGCGAGAATGGCTATCAGCTGCCGGAGGACGACGAAGTGCAAAAACAGTCCCTCGGTTCCGGCTTCATCGTCTCTGAAGATGGTTATATCCTGACCAACAAGCATGTGGTCTCCGAGGCGGATGAGATCATCGTGCGCATGAGCGATCGTCGCGAATTTACCGCCAAGCTGATCGGCGCGGATGAGCGTAGCGACATTGCCCTGGTCAAGATCGAGGCGGATGGGCTGCCGGTGGTGGAGATTGGCAGTTCCGCCAAGCTCAAGGTGGGTGAGTGGGTGTTGGCCATTGGTTCCCCCTTCGGTTTCGATCACTCGGTGACCGCGGGGATCGTCAGCGCCAAGGGCCGCAATCTTCCCAGTGAGAACTATGTGCCCTTCATCCAGACCGATGTGGCGATCAATCCCGGTAACTCCGGTGGTCCGCTGTTCAACCTGGATGGCAAGGTCGTGGGGGTCAATTCCCAGATCTACAGCCGTTCCGGCGGATTCATGGGGCTCTCATTCGCGATCCCCATCGATGTGGCCATGGATGTGGCGGAACAGCTCAAGTCTAAGGGCCGGGTGAGCCGCGGTTGGCTGGGTGTGCTGATCCAGGATGTTACCGGTGAACTGGCGGAGAGTTTCCGCATGGATCGTCCAAGAGGTGCATTGGTTTCCCGGGTACTGCCGGACAGCCCCTCGGAAAAGGCTGGATTGCAGGTCGGCGATGTGATCCTCAAATATAACGGTACCGAGATACGCAGTTCCGCCGAATTACCCCCACTGGTCGGCAGCAGCCGGGTGGATCGGCCCGCGGAGCTGGAGATCCTGCGTGGCGGCAAGCAGATCAAGGTGCTGGTGAATATTGGTGAGCTTCCCGCGGAAGAGGCGATAAAGCTGGCGGAGGCCAGCCCCCCCCGGGTCTCGGAAAACCGCCTCGGGTTGATGGTCTCGGAACTGACCCAGGAGATACGCCGGCAGCTGGCGGCGCCGGCAGAAAATGGTGTCATGGTCGAATCCGTCAGCGGGCTGGCGGCCCGTGAAGCCGGTATCCAACAGGGTGATGTGATCCTCATGCTCAACAATACCAATGTGGAAAGCGTTGCTCAGTTCAACCAATTGGTCAGTGAACTGCCGGCGGGCAAGAGCGTGGCCGTACTGGTGCATCGCCGTACTGGCCCCATTTTCCTCGCCCTGCGTATGCCGGAGGAATGAGGTCGCTATTGCTCTACACCCGTGCTGGCTGTCACCTCTGTGAAGATATGTTCACGCATCTGCAACGCCTGCGGAAACAGCGGGATTTCTCCCTGGAGCTGATCGATGTTGACCATCAAACCGCCATCCAGACCAGCCACGGGACCCGGGTTCCGGTGCTTGAAACGGCAGATGGAGAGTGTCTCAGCGAGTACTTTCTTGATGAAGTTGGACTACTGAACTATTTGGATGGCGGGTGATTTGATATGATCCGCTGCTTTCGTGGTCGAAACGCCCCATTCAGGGGCGTTTCGTTTGTCCACTCCAGATTTTCAGACACTCAATGACAGACTTAGGACATATTCGTAACTTCTCGATCATCGCCCACATCGATCACGGCAAATCCACCATTGCGGATCGCTTCATTCAGGTCTGTGGCGGCTTGAGCGAACGGGAGATGGCGGAGCAGGTGCTGGATTCCATGGATCTGGAACGTGAGCGCGGGATCACCATCAAGGCCCAGAGCGTGACCCTGGACTACCAGGCGAAGAGTGGCGAGACATACCAGCTCAATTTTATCGATACCCCGGGTCATGTAGATTTTTCCTATGAGGTCTCCCGCTCCCTGGCCGCCTGCGAGGGTGCCCTGCTGGTGGTGGATGCCGCCCAGGGTGTGGAGGCCCAGAGCGTCGCCAACTGCTATACCGCCATCGAGCAGGGGCTGGAGGTGCTGCCGGTTCTCAACAAGATCGATCTGCCGTCGGCGGAACCGGAACGGGTCATCACCGAAATCGAGGAGATCATCGGCATCGATGCCCAGGATGCCATCAAGGTCAGCGCCAAGACTGGCTTGGGTATCCCGGATCTGCTGGAACAGCTGATCGAGCGGATTCCACCGCCTGAAGGGGACGCTGAGGCCCCGCTGCAGGCCTTGATCATCGACTCCTGGTTCGACCCCTATGTGGGGGTGATCTCATTGATCCGGGTGATGAATGGGTCGCTCAGGCCAAAGGACAAGATGCATGTGATGTCCGCGGGGCGCAGCTTTCAGGCCGAGAAGGTGGGTGTCTTCAATCCCAAGATGGTCAACAGGGATCGCCTGGGTACGGGTGAAGTGGGTTTTGTCATCGCCGGCATCAAGGAGATCGATGGGGCGCCGGTGGGGGATACCATCACCCTGGAGAATCGCAAGGCGGAAACCCCTTTGCCGGGTTTCGAGGAGATGCGCCCAAGGGTATTTTCCGGTCTCTATCCCATCAATTCGGATGACTATGAAGATCTGCGGGAGGCCTTGCAGAAGCTGAAACTGAACGATGCGGCGCTGCACTATGAACCGGAGACCTCCCAGGCCCTGGGTTTCGGTTTCC
>JBDLIF010000037.1:0-12391 GCA_039714955.1 Pseudomonadota bacterium
TGCAACTGGCCCTGTTTTTCCGGCTCCGCGGCAAAGCTGTTCTGCCAGTCGAGCGCCATCCACAGTTTGAGCAGTTCCGGGTCCAGGTGTTCGTGGTCTCCCAGCATCAGGTAGGCCTTGAGCGCCTCGTACTGGAAATCCGGATCGCCGATACCGGCATCCAGATGCTGCTCCAGACTATGGCGTATGGCCGGCAACAGCGTATGGGTCATTTCACGTCGGTAGGCCTCTCGCGCCGACTCGCTCAGGCTGTCACCCTGGTAGAGACCCATGCCCAGCAACAGCGGCGTATCTTCACCGACAGGCTGATAGACCTCGGTCACATCGTGCAGCGCGTTCAGACGAGGCAGCAGTTCGTCGAAATCGTTCGGATCCATAGGTCGCTCCGCACTGACTGCCTGGTACGCTTCCATCTGCCCATTGAACTGGCTGACATAGACCTGGTTACGGGTGAAACTGGTGGTCCAGGCCAATACCGCGAGGGCAGTAATGCCGACGGCACCTGCATAGGCCGCGCGCTGCAACCAGCGCCGTTGTACTTCGAGGCGCCGGTTTGCCCCCACCAGATCGGCTTCTTCGAAGATGACGTCTTTCAGCAGGCGGGTCAGAAAATAGCTGCGGCCCTGGCCCCTGTGCGGGGGCAGCGCCTGCTGGCCGACCCCGAAGGTGCGTGAAAGCGAACCCATGATGCGATCGATCGGCGTACCTTCCTGTGTGCCGCTGGTAAAGTATACGCCGCGCAGCAGGGCCGGCTCTTCAAAACGGCTGGGGCGGAAGATCTCGGTCAGAAACTGATTGCTGACCCCTCGCAGAGAGGCCAGTTGCTGGGGAAAGGTGAAGATACGTGCACGCCGCTGCGGGTCGCGTTCCTGATTCATGCGCGCCAGGAAGCGCTGGTTGATACGTTGCATCAGGCTATCGATTTCGCCCGCCAGCATCTGTACCGCGGCACCGGTGTTCTCGCCCTGTTCCAGCGGGAAGGTCGCGCCCCATACCTGGCCACGCTCCTCCAGGCCCAGGTCATCGAAAAATTCCATGAAGCCGGCGATCAGATCGCACTTGGTAAACAGCACATAGACCGGGAAGCGGATACCCAACACCTTGCTGAGTTCCTGCAGACGCTGCTTGATGGCGCGCACATGCTGGGCACGCTCGGCCTCGCTCTGCAACATCAGGTCGGAGAGGCTGACCGCCACCAACGCACCGTTGATTGGCCGGCGCCGGCGGCTTTTCTTGAGCAGGTTGAGGAAACCTTCCCAGGCTGCGCTGTCGACCTCCATATGGCTGTCCTGGGTGACATAACGTCCGGCGGTATCCAGCAGCACCGCCTCTTCGGTAAACCACCAGTCGCAGTTTCGCGTACCGCCAACACCGCGCAGCGCCTCCTTACCGAAGCGTTCCGCAAGGGGGAAATTCAGGCCGGAGTTGATCAGCGCGGTGGTCTTACCGCAGCCGGGCGGACCAATGATCACGTACCAGGGCAGATCGTAGATGCCCGCACCACCCTTCTTGCGCGCGGTTTTCTTCAACACCTGCAGAGCCTCGTCGAAACGCTCACGCAGCGTTTCCACCTCCTCGGCCGACTGGTCCGCAACCCCACCACTCTCCATGGCCGGTTCGGCTATGCCGCCGATCATCTGCGCATTGGCCTTATTGACCTGCATCTGAATACGCAGGTTATTCAGCCCCCAGAGTACGACGATGACCAGGATGGTAAGCAGCCGTGCGATCTCGCCTGCCAGGGGAATGCTGCCGGCGATGCTGACCAATGGACCGACAAACCATATCAGGATGCTGATTGCCAGCACGCCGAGCAGGGAAATCACCCAGCGGCTTTTAAAGAAACCGATAATACCTTTCATTTAACTATCCTGTATGCCGCTGCATTCAGGCACCGGCAGAACTGTTTACGGTTGTTGTTCTGGCCCGCCGGTAACCTGGCCGATGCTCTCCAGGTTTTCATATATTGGGCTTGAGGAATTCTCGAGAATGAAGCGAAAGCCGGCATAGGTCACCAGCAATAAGACACCGGCCAGTGCACCGACCACCCACAGCGGCACGTAACGCACCAGCATGTTGCGTCTGTCCTGTACCCCGCGCCAGTGTGGCGACAGCTCACGCTCGAAATCGCCGCGCTGCATGCGAATGGTGCGGAACAGGTTGTCCATGGTCTCGATCAGCCTGGAGCGCCCTTGCTCCAGCACTGCGTACTTGCCCTCGAAGCCCAGCGACAGGCAGATATACATCAATTCCAGCATCTCTATGTTGCTGGCCGGTTCCTGCATCATGCGGTCGAGGATCATAAAAAACTTCTCGCCACCCCAGGTCTCGTTGTGGAAGCTACTGAGCAGGCTCTGGGTACTCCAGACACTTTCACTGCCCCATGGCGTGCCCAGTACGGTTTCATCCAGCAAGGTACAAAGGGTATAGCGCGCCGCCAGCGCGGTTTCCGGGGTAACGCCGGCGCTGCGTGAATTCTGCTCAAATATCCTGATCTGCTGCACCACGTGTTCACGTAGGCCCGCGACGTCCGGATGTGAGGGGGTGTTGCGCAGTTGTGCCACCAGTGTCAGCAACACCACCGCTGAATCGACCAGCGGATTCAGGCCGGAGGCGGTGATGGCTGCCGTGGCGGGCGCAAACTGTGACGACTGCGCGGACGCCGCTGGCGGTGGCATGCCGACCCCTGGTTGTGGCGTTATCGATTGCGACGCACCCGGTATCGGCGGAACATTCTGCTGCGGTGTTGCCGGTGTCGGATTGCGCCGGCCCGGTGTCGGCCGGATCACGGTGCGATCGTTGTCGCCAGAATTTGCGAATGGATCGTCGGAGTTCATAATTGTTACCCCTTGTTACCCCTTGATAGCCCAGAATTCCATCTGGATGCCCGGAAACTTGCCGCCCAGATGAAAGGCGAAGCCGCCGGATGTTTTCAGCTGCGCCCAGAGTTCGTTGGAGCGATCCAGTTCAAAATAGACGAAACCGGTGTGGTAGGGTATCTGCCGCGGTGCCACCGGAATCGGCCGCACCCGGATACCGGGCAGTTGCACGTTCACCAGCTGGCGAATCTGCTCGACCGGCCCGATCTTGATCTGGGTCGGGAAGCGCTTGCGAATATCCTCGGTAGGAATGTCGGCACTGACCGCCAGGATGAAGCTGGCGTGATCCAGCAGCGAGTGATCGCTGACACTGGCCACGCGAATACCATACTTGCGTTCCTGCATGGGGATCGAAATCGCGTTCTGTTCCAGCACCATGCTCAGCGACTGGCGCAACGCATCGAACACCGGTGCAAAGGTCGCCTGTAGATCGTCATGTTGATAGGGCGGAAATTCAGGAGCGCGTTTTTCGGTGTTGGTGAAGGTGGCCAGCTCGCCCGCCATGGCCACCGCCAGCTGGTAAAAGGACTCCGGGTGAAAACCAGCCAGGCTGGACAGGTGTGCGATGAGCGGCTGGTAGCGATTGACCGCCTGCAACAGCAGAAAGTCGGCGATATCCGCCGCACCGCCGCGCCCCGACACGGCCATGCGCCCGGCCAGCGCCTCGGCCCGATGATTGAGCAGGCCGTGCAGTTCGGTCATGAAACCGGACAGGCTTGGGATTGCCTGACAATCCAGCACCGGCGGCAACAGGTGCTCGTCGAGCAGCACGCTCTTATCCACACGCATTTCGACGATACGCGCCAGGCTCATGCACGCGTATTCGTCACGGTGGTCACTCTCCAGCAGCAGGCGGGTACGCAACTTGCCGATCTGGACGCCGGCTTCGCCGCCCCCAACCGTGCTGTTGTCACGGATCTCGTATTCGACCGGCTGGTAGCGCGCCAAGCCTTCGGCATCGCCACTGCTGTCAACCTCCGGTGTACCCGGACGGCGCAATGGCAGCCCCAGGAATACCTCGGTCTCGTGGGTGTTCTCAGGAATGTCCAGCGCCAGTGGCGGCTCATCGTTATCCGGAATGCTGAAGGGTGTCCCGTCAGGAAACACGCCACTGGCGCGGCTGATGGCGATCTTGCCCAGTCCCAGCAGTTGCTGATCCAGTTGCAGCTCTTGAAAACCCCAGGGAAAGGTGCGCAGTACCGAACAGCGCTCCTCCACAAAGTTTTCCATATAGCGGGCGTGCTGTTGGAAATGCTGGGGTCGAAGGAACATGCCTTCAGACCAGACCACTTTATTATTGCGAGACATCCGCTCCTCCACCGCACTGCTTTAAATCCCCGGGAACGGAGGATCCGTCCGGGTTACACAGGCCTATCTTGTCCTAAGCGTTGTAAAGGTTATGCTGTTATTGACCCTGCTCTACTGAGTAATTGTATACGAGTGAGCGCGATCTGCTGTATTTATGTCCTGACACTTGATGGCCAAGATCACCCCCATGCAATTACTTTATGATAGCCTGTCAGCCGCTACTCGGTATTAATCATTCCGAGTGTAATCGCATGCCTGTGCTCGCGACAGGCCATGAATAGCTCCCTGTACACTCGATCACGGGGTCTGGTTTATCATCCCTGAAGTACCTGGACGCTACTTGCGTTCTAACCCTGCCAGGCGCCTGATCTGTTCCTCATAGGCGCGGGCAAACTCCTCGCCGAACAAGGTCTGAAAACTGCTGTCTTCGTCACGCGTGACCTTATTATAGAACTCGCAGTAGGCATCCCAGGCGTGGGATTTTCTGCTCCCAGAAATCAGCGCGCCACGTACACCACCCTTGCCTTTTCCCTGGAAACTCTCCGGATTGAGGCGCTGCAACAAGTCCCCGAATGCTGCCTGCATGCCCGCGACCATCGCCATCTGATGGTTCTTGATATCATCGAACCCTTCACGCACCGATTCCACCGGTGAGAGATAACCGCTCCCGTGGCTAAAAAACAGATTGCGCATGGCATCGTCGACACTGGGCGAGAACTTGAGCGGATTATTCTCCACCGGGCGAATGGTCGTCAACAGCATGCGGAATTCACTCTTCAGGCTGGCGCGTGCCATCAGCACTTCCATCATACCCTGAACCACTTCACGGAACAGGGCGCCGTAACTTTGCATCGCCTCAGCACTGTTGACCTGAGCCACGGCGGCTGGATCGATGCCAGCCCCGCGCAGAAACAGGGCAAACAGATCATCAGCACCCGCGGGCGCCTGGTCCGCGGCGGTCACTGGAGGTGGTGCCGATGGCGTGACCGGTGGTGGCTTGGGTGGTGGTACTGGGCCGGCAGGCGGAACACCCTCTGCTGATGATGGTGGGGGAACCGGCGATCCCGGTGTCGGTAACACCACACCGCTGCTGGCAATTGCGGGTTGTCCACCAGCACTGGCGGCGTAATCTGTCTTGTCCCAGTCATCGGGTATCTGCTCGACACTGGCGGCCGGTGGCTGGAAGGCCTCCATGGTCGACGGCACATGGTCGGCTTCGGCACCGGGTGACTCTGACGGTGGCGCAAAGGGATCGGAAACATCGCTGTTCATGCCACCGGTCTTCGGCGAGGTATAACTCAACGGATCAAGCGACTCAGGCGTTTCGGGCCGCAGGGTCGGACTGGTGATCACTCCATCTCCGTGATCAGAATCCGGCGGAAGGCCCCAGGTTGCAGACGGTGGACTGGCCGGCTCGCCGCCATTCACCACAACTTCGATTTCATAATCACCGAAACTGACCCGATCACCGTTGTTCAGCGGCACCGAGTTGCCGTTGCCGACCGGTACGGCGGCCCCGTTGATGAACACCCCATTGGTACTGGTATCAGTGAGATAATAGACACCATCCTGGCAGGAAACCGTAGCATGGTGGCTGGAGATATAGCGTTCCGGGTCGGGCAATACCCAGTCATTACCCTGCGCTCGGCCGATACTCCCACCGGCCTCGGTGAAAGTTCTACTGCTGTCCGCTCCCAGCGTCTGGCTCTGGTAGCTGGTGATTTTCAGGGTCAGGGTCATGGGGTCACCACCGAACACCATCGGTGAATACCGCCATATGGTGCTTTATAATTTTCAATCAGGAATTTCAAGATCCCGGCTAGAACCCGGTATATTAGTCACTATACATCAATTCCATAGCTAGATCGATAGGATCACCTAGCCCTGATTGGAAGCGGCCGCGGCTTGATTTTTCCACTATCCCGTGTACTATTTTCAAGTACTTACCAAACAACAAGATTCGGGAGTCGCATGAATATCAGACGAAGGAATTTTCTGACCATCGGCGCTGTTCTGTCGGGTCTGCTGATCACCGGTTGCGCAACCACGGCCAAGCTCATGGAACCGGATCCCGCCAAGGTCGTCATCCGCATCGCCTCCAGCACCGATCTGAATCCAGATATGATGGGACGCGCCTCGCCGATCGTGGTGCGTGTCTATGAACTGAAGTCCGATGATATTTTTAACAACGCGGATTTCTTTGCGCTGTACGACGAGGACGCGAGCATCCTCGGCGACGACATGACGGCCCGCGATGAGATGAATATTCCTCCCGATGAACATGTCAGCATCGAGAAGGAACTGGACATCGAGGCCCGTTATATCGGTGTAATCGCTGCCTACCGCGACCTGGACAACGCTGTCTGGCGAGGCAGCATCGAGACACCGCTGGACGAAACCACCTATATCGATGTCACGCTGGGAAAACTATCCCTGTCGGTGAAGAAGGGCGAAAAGAAAGGTGGTTTTTTTGGCTTCTGATTAGTCGCCAAACCCCTAAAAACATAAAATAAAGGCCCGCTGATACGGGCCTTTATTTTGTTCGGGAGCAACGCCCACAGCCTTCTCATAAAATAGCGAAAGCGTCCCGTACGAAGAAAATATTTATTGGCGTCCCCAAGGGGAGTCGGTCCAATCCCCCGAATAAAAAATATCCACTCATACCTAATATTAATATATTAATCAATAGGTTAGTTATATATAAAGCAGATTCCATTGATTGTAAGTTAAATTGACAATCCATGATTATCATCCTAACCTCGCATATATGATCCCCCGCACACTAGCACCTAAGCTACGCGAACTGGCAGGCTATTACCCAGTCGTGGTCATAACCGGCCCGCGGCAGGCTGGAAAAACAACGTTGTGTCAAGCGGCATTCCCTGACAAGAAGTACGTTTCACTTGAATCGTTGGACACCCGGGATTTCGCCCGCAGTGACCCTCGCGGGTTTCTGGCTGAGCATCACGAAGGCGCCGTCATTGATGAAATCCAGCAGGTTCCTGAACTTCTTAGCTACCTGCAGGGAGAAGTCGACGAACAACCCGAACCAGGGCGGTTTATACTGACTGGCTCCCAACACTTTGGCCTGTCGCAGGCCATCACTCAATCTCTCGCGGGACGGTGTGGTGTAGTCGCGCTGTTACCTTCCGACCTGGAAGAACTAAGCGCCTTTCCCAATGCCCCGGATGATCTGTACTCCACTCTCTGGCAAGGTGCCTATCCCAGAATCTATGACCGCAATATTCCAGCACACCAGTGGCTGGCAGACTACATCATCACCTATGTCGAACGCGATGTACGCCAGGTCATCAACGTCGGCGACCTTCAGACCTTCTCGAGTTTTTTAAAACTCTGCGCAGGTCGTACAGCCCAAGAAATCAACCTCTCGTCACTCGGCAATGACGCTGGGTTGTCCCACAACACGATTCGCGCATGGCTTTCCATTCTCGAAACCAGCTACATCATCCAGCGCCTGCCCGCCTGGCATAGCAACATTCGCAAACAGGTTATCAAGGCACCAAAATTACACTTTTTCGACAGTGGACTGGTGTGCTACCTGCTAGGTATCCATGAACCAGAACAACTGAGACATCACCCCCTGCGAGGGGCCATCTTCGAAAGCTGGGTGGTTTCTGAACTCTACAAAGCCCAGGTGCATCGTGGTGAGCGACCGAGCATGTTCCACTATCGAGAAAGCCGTGGCCCGGAGATCGATCTGCTGATTGATCAAGGTGAATGCCTGCACGCCATCGAGATCAAATCCGGAGCCACGGCATCATCCGATTTTTTCAAACACTTTCAGTTTCTAGCAGAGAGGATGAAAAATACGAACTTGCCATCCGTCATCAAAAACCATGTAATCTATGGTGGCGAGGGTTCACAGCAACGATCACAGGGCCAGCTTGTGTGCTGGCGAAATACGCTGGACTTACTGTCAGAAGAATAGAAAACCGAAATCTGGCAGCCATGGGCCATGAGACCCTGAGCGAACGCGAGCTACAGACACTGCTTACGGCACAAGAAAGTCTGGTATTCATCAAGGGCCAATGGGTCGATGTGGATAAGGAAAAACCGGCCGGTGCACTTGCGCACTGGAAAAATGTTGAGGCCAAAGCGAACCAGGATGGATTGTCCTTTGTCGAGGGAATGCGACTATTGGTCGGCGCCTCGGCCGATCTGAGTCGATCCGATACACAGCGACGATCGACAATGGGCTTATGTCCAACCGGGGACCTGGCTGGAATCGCTACTTGACGAACTACGGGCGCCAGAAACGCCCAAGACCATCAACACCGGCAGCGCTCTCAAGGCCGATCTACGCCCCTATCAAAAAGCCGGCGTCGGCTGGTTGTGTCTACTGTCGCAATTGGGGCTGGGCGCCCGCCTGGCCCAGTTGAGCGAAGAGATCGCCTCACGCAAGGAGAAGGTGCTGGTGTTTACCCAGTTTCGCGAGATCACTGGCCCGTTGGCCAGGTTTCTGGCTGAACAGTTTAGCCGGCCCGGACTGGTCCTGCATGGCGACACCCCGGTGAAAAACGCAAGCAACTGGTGAACGATTTTCAGCAGGAAGACGGGCCACAGTTTTTCATACTGGCAATCAAGCCGGGAAAAGTAGAAGCGATTGTCTCCGGTTCAGCGCTATACAACGTATCCATCAATGACTTTTCCACGCTTGATTTTCCGTGGCCCTTATGTCAAATATTCGCTTGATTCTCCATACGACAGCAATACCGCCTGTTTCTTGGCACGGGTGATGGCTACATACAGAAGCGCCCGTTCTTCTAAGTCTGCCTGCCGTCTCTCCACTTTATCTCCCTTGGTCTGTACGGCTACATTCAAGGGTACAATGCCCTCATTGATACTGATAAGTATCACCTCATCGAATTCCAATCCTTTGACCCGATGCATGGTGCCTAATCTAACTGATTTAGGCTCATAGCGATCAGATGTGTCCGCATTCAGACGAAAATAGCTGATGCCGATCTTATCCAGTTCCGGCACCAACTTATCCAATTCTCTCTTTGTTCTCGCAACGATACAGATCTCCCCCATCTTCTTGTCTTTCCGTTGATGGTCCTGAAGCAGTTTCCCTACAAATTTTGTCTGTTCATGCTGGGTATCAAACCTCTCTAGTTGCGGGATCTCACCGTGAGTCAGGGATTTATAACCCCGGTTATCATCACTACCCCCATCGAGGTCATCTATGGAAAAACCTTCCAGCAGGTTGACCGCCCAACGGCGGATTTCGTCCGTTGTTCTGTAGTTCACCCGTAACTTTCTTGCCCTACCCCGTATGTTGATACCACACTGGCTCAATACGACTTTATTGCGCCCATAAATGCGTTGATGCCCATCTCCCACAATGAAGATATCGTTTTTACCTTCCGGCACGATATTGCGTATCAGCCGAAATGCCTGGGTCCCCATATCCTGTGATTCATCGACGATAACAGCGGCATAAGGCAGCACTGACGGCTCCCGGGCAAGGAGTGCCGCTGCATCACGATAGGCATCGTCCACCTCCTTTTTCCGATTGGCTGCCAGCAGAGTGCGATACTCTGAAAACACCGACCATATCTTCACTCGATCTGCGCGGTTGAGCCGGGTGCCTCTACCCAACCTGGATGCACGCTTGTATTGGTCAACATCTTCAATACTCTGTGGCTGAATCACCTTCGCCCACTCTTCATGGTAGAAGGCGTCTGGCAAACCCAACTCATCGGGCGCCAGATCCAGCGCCCGCTTCCAATATTCATTGTCGTTGCCGTAGACAATTTTATAATCGTAGTTTCTTTTTCTGAGGAATTGACTAACCCAACGGTCCAGATTCAGGACCTCGATACGCTCCATTAAATCGGCGGAACAGATGGAACTCAGATTCTCCTTGATATCCATCGCCAGATTGCGCGTAAACGTGGTAAACAGGATCTTTTTCCCTCCCTCCAGGTTCCCTGCCAACCATTTGGCCCGATGCATGGCAACGACCGTTTTCCCCGTTCCCGCGCCACCCAGTACACGGGCAGCACCATTTTTCGTACCCTCCGCGAGTTTTCTCTGCATGGGATGGAGGAAGACACGCCACTGTTCCAAAGGTGCATTTAGCATCTTTTGCAATTCAAGTTCATCTTCAACCACCACGAAATGCCCACGACTGCTCAAGCGCTGCAATGCCGCACCGTAGTCGGATGTGTCGATTTGCTCTGCCGCAATCAGATCCCTTTCATTGATAATTTCGTCGTAGCGGCTCCCGGCCATATAGAGGAACAGGCCCTCATAGGCCTCCTGTGGCAAGCGGTTTTCTATACTGTCCAGTTCAAATTCATTGTGCACGCCTCTCACCAGCTGTATTTGTTCCTCAGGCACACCGAGACGCAATAATTCCTTATCTTTCAGCTCATCGAACGCACCCGGCATATCGGGCATGGGTTCGACCATTTCCGGGACATAATTAGATAACCCTCCGACGGATTCCGCCATAAAGACCTGTAGCGTACCCGTCTCCGGATTGACATTGATCTTATGTCGTCGTGCCCACGCATAGGCATCATCGTGTTTGTCAATCCACAGAAGCATATAGACGTCTCCATGCTCCGGCTTCAAAACAATACCGCGGTAGGCCTGATCGATCCGCACTGAGCGCACCTTGTCGTCAATGGCATCTCGGATCTTTTCGTAATTAATGCTCGCGTCCCTCGGGTCTGCCTGAAAGCGGGTAATGAATTTCGATACCTTAGGCTGTACCGACGGTGGCAGACGCACTAAGCACTGAAAAATGTCGTTGGAGATCGCAACCTTAATACTCATCTTCCTTATTCCTTATTCAAATCGTTAATGGATCTGACGACGCCCATTCACCTGCCTCATCCAATCTGAAGGCTCGCCATCCCGCGGATTGAAAAATAGACAGAAATTCATCCTGCTCATCCAGCAACCCAGCCACCCTGTGCTCAGGCCAGGCCAGTTCCGCTTCTGCGATGACCTCTCCATCATGATTCTGCAGTTCATAACCGACCGTCGGTATCACTCCACCCTGTCTCAACCAGGTTGCAAGAGATGGACGGATGGTTTCCAAAATATCCTGCAATAGATCCTCTACCTCTACGAACTCATCACTCGCAGGATCTGTTTTAGATGCATCGAATGCGATGGTTTCATACACACCAGCCTTGACTCCATTCGCACTCGAGAAACCGGTATAGGGGAGAAATTGAAGCAGGTTATAGGCCTTGATAAATCCCTGCCATGCTGGCTTTAATGCTTCGCTTTCGCTGTCACTATCATCGAGCCAGATATTGCACAACGCCAGGTCTGGTTGGATCCTGCTGATCGCCTCCAGGTCCACGACGCAATCGATATCGAGCAGATCAGTCCCGCCACCCAATCGGCCGCACGCCACCTCTTTCAGGGTATCCAGCCTCTCGATCATGGAGGCCACACCCCTTTTCTGAATTCGTTTTCGCATCGCCGAAGTCATCAGCTCGTCCCGCATGCTGGCCTGACTGAACCAGCCTAACATCCTCACAAAGGCAAGCCCCTGCCTCGCCTCCACATCCGGCTCTGCAAGAAAATTCAAAAGCTGGGTAATAGAAGGCAGCAATGCCACCTTGAAGAGTCCGGTGATATCCATGCGCTGCAGCATGCCATTCTGCACCGGTAGCATTTCTGTATTGAGCGCCTCGGCAAATGGATTGCGGCTCTTGATGATCTTGCCGGCATACTGCCCCTGCACATCATCCCAAGTCAGTGACCAGACTCGATAACGTCTGCTCTGAGCCAGAGATAGCCGTTTTGCGCTGTCCTCCCCCACACTTTTTTTGTGATACTTGAAGCCATCGAGAAATACCGCAATGGGCAGAAATGTCTTGCCATCCCGTGCATCGGCCGAACGGATCAGAAAATCGGGCTTGGATGGAAAGACCACACCATCCTTTTCACTCACCAACACCTGTGGCTCGATGGTGTAATAGCGTTTGCCTACCGTGAGGAAATAGCCGGGTTTGCCATTCACCACCTGCTGCTGAATTCTGACTGTAGGTCCCGTAGCGTCCGGTTTGGCCAACGCACCAATGAACAACTTCTCCAGTTCGCTTTCAAACACCGGGTTGACCTGAATGTCGTCGATGCTTTTGATGGTTTCGAAGCGATCTGCACTGTCCAGAATCATCCCCAACATCTCCACCGCGGTCGTTCTGGAGGTACTT
>JBDLIF010000038.1:0-12335 GCA_039714955.1 Pseudomonadota bacterium
TTGCGCATATCGAGCTACTCAAAAGAGGGGCCGAGGCCCCTCCAGTTTACATAAATAGATTGACATCGGCGTCTAAGGCTCGAGGCAGGAAGCTTGCTGCGCCCACCCATTCTTCGATTTCAGGTATGAAATCGTCTTTACCGTAGTCGAATAGGTCGACCGTCATTTGGCATGCGACGAGTTTGACGTCTGCCTCAATGCACAGCTCACGTAGCTCTTCGATGCTCGCGATGCCTTTCTTGTCCATGGTCTTGCGCATCATATGGGTTGCCATGTTTTCGAAGCCGGGCATCAGGGTCATGATAGAGGTGGGAACCGGTAGCTCCCTACCTTTGATCCACGAAGGCCCATCAGGTAATTTCATGGGCATGGCGGGATTGCCCAGTGGGCTTACCTTCAGGTCCAGTTTTTGTTTCAACAGGTTCAGTCCATAGAAGGTGAAGAACACAGAAACCTCCCAACCCAAGGCCGCGGCCGTAGAGGCCAGTATAAAAGGAGGGTAGGCCATATCCATGGTGCCTTTGGTAGCAATGATGGTCATCGCCGGGGTGTGTGCGGCCTCGCGTTCAGCCATCTTTTGCTCAAAGCGCTGATCGAACCATGTATTCGGATCTTTGATCGGCATGTCGATAACGGGTGCTGTAGTGCTCATAGCGTGCTCCTTCTTGAGTTAGGCTTTGCGGATACGGAAAATAAAATCACCGTCAATTTTTTCGCTCGACAGCATTTCGTTACCGGTTTGACTGCAGAAGGCCGCCAGGTCCTTGACCGAGCCGGGGTCGGTCGCGGTGACTTCAAGGATCTCACCTGTCGCCAATCTGGACATGGATTTCTTGGTTCTGAGAATCGGCAGTGGGCAGTTCAAGCCTCTTGCGTCCAAGGTTTGTACGGTGTTTGTCATGGTTTTCTCCTTTGAGTTGCTGCGGTTTTACCGCTTAAAGATGACCGGTCGGTCAAGTATCAAGACAAAAAAATACGGTTAGATTTAGTTCATTCGCTCAATGCGCAGGGTTTTGATGGCGGGACCTAGAATACGAATCACCTCAGGGTCATTTCGTGTCTTTGCCAGGAGGATCACGCCTTCAAGGAAGGCGAGCATCGCCTGCGCGGTGGCTTCGGTATCCAGAGGGGCTATTTCTCCCAGACTTACCGCTTGGTCCAGGGTTTCGCGGAATCGGGAGCTGGTTTTATTGAAAACGGCATTGAGCTTGGCACGTAACACCTCGTCGCGGGTGCTTATCTCCAAGGCGAGGTTTCCAAATAGACAACCTGGCATTCGGCCTTCGATATCTTTAGCCGCCTTCTGCCAGTAGTAGGCGGCGTCGACCATGTAGTCAAGGCGTTCGATAGGCCTAAGGTTTTGATCGAAGGCCTCGGCAACAAATCCATGGGCCCAGTCGTCGGCCATGTCGTCGATCACCGCCATCGCCAGATCCCGTTTGGATGGAAAGAAGTGGTAAAAGCTGCCTTTCTGTACCTTTGCGCTGTCGCAGATTTCTTTGATCCCGACGTCCGCATAGCTGCGGCCGTGAAATAGTACGCGCGCGGAGGTTAAGATGCGTGTTCGGGTGTTCGGTTCGACATTCATCGCGGCCATTATATTAGACCGGTCAGTCAAGTCAAGTGGGGATTGATGGTGCGCTGTGAGTTAGCACCGACGCATAACCTTCATTCCCCCCGTCTAGCAAGACCTGCCGGACAAGACTCCAGAAAAACAACCTGACAGTGTCCCCGGAAAACCTTCATGCAGATCCAGAGGCTGAGTCGATGATGAAGCAGTCTCCGTCACTGAACATAGACTGGCAATGGAGTGTCGAATGAGTGATAGTTCTCTTTTGGGAGCAAGATGAGATGACGGAAGAGAAAAAGATTGCGGTTGTGGCCGGCGCCAGCCGTGGTCTTGGTTTCGAAACCAGCCGACAGTTGGCCCGTTCAGGTATCAGGGTGATTCTCATCGCAAAGACACAGCCTCTGTTTTGAAGGAGATCGAATGGATAGCGTCTACCGTAGACGCGGTTTCCTGCCAGGGTTAGATCCGATTACCAGATTCCCGGCAGACTCGGAACTCGCGATGCTGGACGACCTTGGTCGCGACCTGCCGAGTCTGCTCCAGGAAACCTGGTTCCGTGGTTATGCCCGCCAGCTGGAAATCCCCCCCTGGAAAGAAGCACCTTGGGGTGGTGGCGATTTCGCCATGCTGCGTCTCTATTACATCCGGCTGGGTTTTTTGGCCTCCGCCTATATCAACCAGGTAGGTCAGCCACCGGCAACCGTATTGCCGTGCAATATTGCCATTCCTCTATGCCGTGCCTGCTCATTGTTGCAGCGCCCGCCGATCCTGAGCTACGACGGCTACGCCCTCTATAACTGGAAGCGGTTCGATATAGACGCCCCCATTCGCCTGGGCAACATTGAAACGATTCAGAACTTTGTGCACCTGTACGACGAACACTGGTTCATCCTGGTGCATGTGGAGATCGAGGCCATCGCTGCCAGGATTCTCGACGCCGTGGCCAGTATTCAGGAAAAACTGCCGAACCCACCTCAAGGCGTGCTGGATTCCGCACTGACCTGGATCGCAACAGCGATCGAGGAGCAGGTGGGGGTGTTACGACGCATCCCCGAAAAGATGGACCCAAGGATCTACTTCAAGACCTTCCGTCCCTATATCCGCTTTTTCGAGAATGTGATCTACCAAGGTGTTGAACGGGAACCGATCAACTATCGTGGCGAGACTGGCGCCCAGAGCAGTATCATGCCGATACTCGTTGGCCTGCTGAAGATCCCCCACAAGAGCTCCCTGTTAACGGAACATCTATCCGCTATTCGCTACTACATGCCGGTGGAGCATCAGCGACTGATACACTCCGTGGAACAGATGCCATCGATCAGGAATCGTGCGGACAAGACCATCTTCAACCGTGTTCTGGAGGCGCTGGCGATATTTCGTGAGATCCATTATGAATGGGCACAGGAATACATCATGCGGCGCACGACGGATCCTCGAGGCACCGGAGGCACGCCCTACATGCGATGGTTGAAACAGCTCATCGATGAAACCCGACAGTGGCAGCACTGATCAGCCGTGCTGCCGGCACGGGCCAGCCCGCAGCGGTTAGAGGAGGTGAGCTGCCTTAGTTGGGTAACTGTGTCGTGCGCATTCCTAAGGCACTTCGAAACATATCTTCCATATTGAGCCCCTTCGGCCATAAAATGCGCCTGGTCTTACGCCGACGGTGTTGATGAACTATCCTACTGTCCCTTTAATATAGGATGAACAGAAATCTCACAGTCCATGACTAAGCGTCTGATCATCGTAATATTCGCGCTGGCCTGCATCTTTGTAGCGATTTATGGCTGGAAGCATCGCCAGGCCCAGCAGATGGCCGATCTCGCAGCGACCCCGCCGCCGCCGGCAACGGTAGCCGCAGTAAATGTCGAAAAGGAAAGTTGGCTGCCTTATTTGTCCGCGGTGGGCTCTCTGGTGGCGACCCAAGGGGTTCATGTGACCAATGAGGCCCCGGGGCAGGTCAGCAGGATCCACTTCGAGTCGGGGCAGTGGGTCGAGGAGGGGGAACTGTTGTTGCAACTCGCCGACGATGTCGATCGCGCCGAGCTCGAGGGACTGCTCGCTGAGCGTCGGTTGGCCGAGGTACAGTTCCGGCGCATCGCAAAGTTGATCAGGGACAAGTCTATCTCTCGTTCGGAATATGACGAGGCCCAGGCCAAGCTGGATAACGCCAATGCCCAGGTCGCCTCCAAGCGGGCGCTGATCAATAAGAAGGCCATCCATGCGCCTTTCTCCGGTTATCTAGGTATTCGCCAAGTGGATCTGGGCGAATACCTGGCGCCGGGCTCGAACATCGTACCCCTGGAGGCCCTGGATCCCATCTATGTCGATTATGCACTGCCCGAACGGCATATCGCCAAGCTGTTCGTAGGGCAGGTGGTGGAAATCCAGGTGCAGGCCTATCCTGAGCCATATTTTAAAGGACGGATCAGTGCCCTCGATCCGGGTATCGATCCCGGTACTCGCAGCCTGCGGGTCCGTGGCACTTTACAAAACCCGGATGCGCGCTTGCGGCCGGGGATGTTTGCCCAGGTGCGAACCGAGCTACCACAACGTCAGGATCTGTTGACTATCCCCCAAGGCGTGATCGCCTACAATCCTTATGGCGATCTGGTCTATGTGATCGTAGAACAGGATGGCGGTTTGGTCGTGCAGCGGCGCCAGATCAAGAGCGGCGAGGTCCGAGAGGGGCGTACCGAAATCCTGTCCGGGCTCCGGGAGGGCGAACGTGTCGTCAGTGCGGGGCAGGTAAAATTGCGCAATGGTCAAGCCGTGAAAATCGAGCAATAGTCTGCTATGAAATTCACGGATCTATTCATTAGACGGCCGGTACTGGCCAGTGTCATCAGTCTGCTCATCCTGGTGGTTGGCCTGCGGGCGATCCTTTCTCTGGAGGTGCGCCAATATCCGGAAACCCGGGATACGGTGGTGACCGTAACCACCAGCTATCCCGGGGCCGGAGGAGATCTGGTCAAGGGGTTTATCACTACCCCGTTGCAGCAGGCCATTGCGGAGGCCAATGGGATCGATTACATGTCCTCCACCAGCATCCAGGGGCTGTCCATCATCGAGGCTCATATGGTGCTGAACTACGATCCCAATGCCGCGGTGGCCGAGATCCAGGCCAAGGTGGCCAGCAAGCGCAATGTTCTGCCCACCGAGGCCGAGGATCCGGTCATTGATTCCACCACCGGTGATCCCGTCGCACTGATGTATTTGGCTTTTTATAGCGATGAGATGAGTCCATCGCAGATCACCGATTATCTATTGCGGGTCGTGCAACCTCAGTTACAGGCCTTGCCGGGAGTAGCCAAGGCCGGGTTGATAGGCAACAAGACCTTTGCCATGCGTATCTGGCTCGACCCCAACCGCATGGCGGCGCTTGGAGTCACCGCGGCGGATGTGGAGCAGGTCTTGCGGGCCAATAATTATCTGGCCGGGATAGGTCAGACCAAGGGGGCCCTGGTGGCCGTGGATCTGAATGTGACCACCGATGTCAGCCAGGCGCGCGATTTTCGCAATCTGGTGGTGCGCGCCAAGGGAGGTACCCTGGTGCGCTTGAAGGATATCGCCGAGACTGAGCTGGGGGCCGAGGACTATGATTCAAGCACCTGGTACAAGGGCAAGACGGCCATCTTCATCGGCGTGGAGCAGGCCCCCGGCGCCAACCCTCTGGAGGTCGCCGGCAGGGTCCACGATTTAATGCCCGAGTTGCGTGCCCAGTTACCCTCCGAGCTTAAAGCCCATATCCCCTATGATGCCAGTATCTTTATCGAGGATTCGGTCGAGGAGGTGTTTCACACCCTGGCCGAGGCGGTGCTCATCGTACTGTTCATCATATTCCTCTCCCTGGGTTCTCTGCGCGCGGCCCTAATCCCGGCGGTGGCCGTCCCGCTTTCGCTCATCGGGAGCGCCTTTTTGATGTTGCTGATGGGTTTTTCCATCAATCTGCTCACCCTGCTCGCCATGGTACTGGCCATCGGCGTGGTGGTGGACGACGCTATCGTGGTGGTCGAAAACGTTCATCGGCATATCGAACAAGGTCAGTCGCGTTTGCAGGCCGCGATCTTGGGGGGCCGGGAGTTGGGCCTTCCCATCATCGCCATGACTACCACCCTGGTGGCGGTCTATGCGCCTATCGGTTTCATGGGGGGCCTGGTGGGCACCCTGTTCACCGAGTTTGCCTTTGCGCTGGCCGGGGCGGTGGTGATCTCCGGGGTGGTGGCCCTGACGCTGTCGCCCATGTTGTGTTCGCGGGTGCTCAAAAGCGGGCAACAGCCCGGGGCCTTTGAGCGCTGGGTGGAACGTTTCTTCAGCTGGTTGGCCAGCCGTTATCAGCGGGCATTGCATGACACTCTGGACTATCTGCCGGTGACCCTGGTGTTCGCCGCCGCGGTATTGCTCGGCATCTATTTTATGTTCGTCACCAGCAACAACGAGCTGGCGCCGACGGAGGATCAGAGCATCCTGTTTTTCCAAGCCGTTGCCCCCCAGACCGCCACCATTGAATATAACGAGACTTATACCCGTCAGATCGTCCAGGCCTTCGAGGATATTCCCGAACATCACGAGAGTTTTTTTCTGTTGGGTTTCGGTGGCGAGCCCAATACGGTATTTGGTGGTTTCAAGATGCCTCCCTCCGCGCAGCGTGAGCGCTCGCAGATGGAGGTTCAGCCGCAGTTGCAGGGAAACTTGAGTGAAATCGCCGGCTTTCAGATCGCTGTTTTTCCCCGCCCCAGCCTGCCGGGTTCCGGTCGTGGCCTGCCGGTGCAATTCGTGATTATCACCGATGCCGATTATCAACAGCTCGACCAGGTGGCCAATGCCCTGGTTGGGCAGGCCATGGGCAGTGGCAAATTCATGTTTCTGAAAAAGTCTATCGAGTTCACGCGGCCCAGGACGACATTGCTGGTAGATCGTGACCGGGCCGGCGATCTGGGTATCAGTATGCAGGATATCGGCCGTAATCTGGCCATCATGCTGGGTGACAACCATGTCAATCGGTTCAGCCTGCAGGGCCGCAGCTACAAGGTGATTCCGCAAGTGGATCGCTCCTTCCGTCTCGATAGCGCCATGCTGGAGGACTATTATCTGCGCATCGCCACGGATGAATTGGTGCCGCTATCCACAGTGGTCAGCTTTGACTCCAGTGTCGAGCCCAGCAAACGGACCCAATTCCAGCAGCTGAATTCGCTGACCGTTGAGGGCGTGGCAGCGCAAGGCATATCTATGGGCGAGGCCATCAACACCCTGGAGCAACTGGCTGCGCAGATCCTGCCCCACGGATACAGCTGGGATTATAAGGGCGAGTCTCGGCAATATGCCCGCCAGGGTAGTGCCTTGGTGACCACTTTCTTTCTCTCGCTGCTGGTGATCTATCTGGTGCTGGCGGCTCAGTTCGAGAGCTGGCGTGATCCGATTATTATTCTGGTCTCGGTACCGATGTCCATCGCCGGGGCGCTGGTCTTTCTGACCCTGGGTGTGGCCACGATCAATATCTATACCCAGGTAGGATTGATTACCCTCATCGGCCTCATTGCGAAAAACGGTATCCTGATCGTTGAGTTTGCCAACCAGTTGCAGATGCGGGAAGGACTTTCCAGACGCCGGGCCGTGGAGCAGGCGGCCGCTATTCGGCTCAGACCGATTTTAATGACCACGGTTGCCATGCTGGTGGCCATGGTTCCCTTGCTCACCGCCAGTGGTCCTGGAGCGGTAAGCCGGTTTCACATCGGACTGGTCATTGCCTCGGGGTTGGGTATCGGCACCGTGTTTACGTTGTTTGTAGTGCCGGCGGTTTACCTGCTGCTGGCGCGTGACCACAGCGTGCGGGTTACCGAGAGTTCACAGTTGCCAGCGCGCAGTGAATCTAAAGCGGATTAAAATGATCCCAACCGGGTCAGCACGGCCCATGTGCTGGCGAGTCCGATGCCGCAAAACATGGATAATCCCAGCATTGCCAGGATCTTAAAACGGCTGGTAAGGTTCTCCTGGGGGTAAGTGGACAAGATAAAGGGATATCGGTTATCGTTACCGGCACGCATAATATGGGTTGCTGCAATAGTAGCGCGCCGCGCCCGCTGCTCGATCGCCTCCTTTTCAGCGGCCTGGCGGGCACGTGCCCATTCTTGCATGTCGATCCTTCCATCACCGTTGAGATCAAATTCACGCATCTTCTGGGGATCATTTTTCCACGCCCGCAGGATCGCGCCCACATCATGCTTCAGCTCACCCTGGTAGTCCGTGCCCTGGGTGCTGAAATGACCGATCGCATAAAGGGGATCACCCGTCCTGATGATACGTTCGGTGTACCGGTAACGGTGGCCCAAGGCGAGAATACCATAAGAACCCAGTGGACCATGCTCGGGCCAGGGTGAGTTGCCGTACCATACCCTGGCTTCACCCGTATGTACCTCGGCACCCTCTGGGTCGATCACGCATCGTCCGGTTTCGTCTTCAAGAACAAACAGGTTATCGCTGTTGCCCGAGCTCACGCTGAAGCATTTGTGGCTGATCGGATTGCCGTTATTTTCCACGCTGTAGTGATACCAGACACAGTCTTGACGGCTTAACGGTGCAAGGATCTGAGCACCCTTTATGAGTCTGGCCTGACCATCGAGTTCGATATAACCTTGTGCCGCTGAGCGGATCTTCGCCGTGGGAACCCCTTCGATCAGCCGGGCACGATGCAGGCCCCGCCACAACAGAGCCAGTCCAAATCCTGCTGCCGCCATGGCCACACTACTCCAGAACCAGAAACTGCCGTCACTGGTGGTGAGCACGGCGCTGCGCAACTCCGTCAGCATGGTTTACTGACTGAACAACTGGCTCAGATTTGGATCGGTCTTCTCCTGGGCACTGAATTCCAACAGTTCGAAATCACCGTAATGAAATAATCTGGCAATGAACAGGTCCGGAAACTGTTCGATGCGTACATTATTGTTGTTTACGCTTTCGTTATAGAATTCGCGCCGGTCGGCGATCGCATTTTCAAGCCCTGAAATACGGGCCTGCAGATGTTGGAAGCTCTCATTGGCCTTGAGCTCGGGATAGGCCTCGGCAAGCGCGAATAGATTGCCCAGCCCCATACGTAACAAACCCTCTGCCTCCCCCAGCGCATGGATATCGCCACTTTGCTGCGCCGATGCCACCCGGGAACGGGCTGACATGACCTTCTCCAGGGTATCCTGCTCGTAACGCATATATTGCTTGCATACCTCGACCAGTTTAGGGATTTCCTCATGGCGCTGTTTCAACAATACGTCGATATTGGCCCAGGCCTTGGAGACGTTGTGCTTCAGCCAAACGAGATTGTTATAGATCACAATGGCGTACAGCACGATCAGCAGGAGTATTCCGAAAAAGATATAGAGTCCCATCGCCTCACCTAATCCAAGGTTAATATCAGGCTGCAGCTTAGCTCATTTTGTAGGGGTTTAAGATTTCTGCCTGGATGATAGGGAGGGATTGGAAGATTAAGCCGAGGGGCGTCACAGAGGTATTCTGTCCCCTGGCGGGAGGGGGTTCTAACGGCCTGGGTTATTCGCTTGCTGAAAGTCGTTTTGAAGCATGTTGGATCAGATAAATCGGTGAGCCAATTATCAGAGCTATGACGCCTAGCGCCACGAAGTAGCCCCCCGCGAGTATAGCGATGGCTACCGAGAGTGTTCTACGAACCACTTGGCTCAAAGTATTCGTGGTTTCCTGTCGAATATACCAGCAGCAATCCGTAACTTCTTTGATCTCGTTGGTTACGATCTTTGGCATTTTGATAGCCCCCGCTTAGTAGCCTGTCGGACTCTGTCGATGAGTTATCAATAGTAGGAAATACGCGTCTGGTATGAGTATCCAAAGCCACGGAAACCGACAAAAGGTGTTACAAAGACGATAAACGGCTCATTGGGTGTTGCGGGTCTGGTTCGACTGCGGGATGAATTGCAAGCTGCCGATACACCAGCGTACTTTCATACTTATGGTTCAATACAGATATTATGTACACCCCCTAGGTGTTGCAGCTTGCAAACATTCGCCCTAACTCGCATTAGGTGCGAATAGGCTGGGATTCCCCAGGGTCAAGCCTGTTCGTCAATCCCAGGTACAGCAGCGGCACCACCAACAGGGTCAACACCGCCGAATTCATCGTTCCGAAGATGAGAGTGATGACGAGACCACCGAACACATAGTTCTGGTAATCGAGGATCCGTGGTTGCCGGCGCAGCAGTTCGCTGGCCTCGTGGGCATCCTGATCGGTGACTGCCGGCGGGTGTTCTTGTTGCCCTTGGGGGAAAAGGTCAACGGGACCCCGAGGGTGACACCGCCTCCGCAACCATTGATTATGCACTTTGGACAGGTTGCGTTATCTTCAGCAAATAAAAAAGGATAGACCTTATACTTGATGTTTAAAGATTTGTAACCTATTGTTTTATAATAAATATAAGTCATTGAATTCACAAAACTTGACCATCGAGTGATTGGCTTGTATTTACGCAGATCCTGCACCTTTACCTGTGTTAAGTGCCTAATCATGCCGCAACCCCTTGAGTGCAAACGAACTGTCCGGCGGGCTAGAGGAACAAATAGAGTCAATCATCCAGACACCCGTTCTTCTCCAGCCTTCCTGTTATGTATCCGACGCCATCCCGCCAAACGTTCCAGCCCTTTCTCGACCAACGAATACACCGACGGCACCACCACCAGTGTCAACAGTGTGGAACTGACCATTCCACCGATGACTGCTACGGCCAGGGGGCCGTTGGTGTCGGAACCGGCGCCGAAGCCAATGGCCGCCGGCAGCATCGCGATGATCATAGTTAACGCGGTCATCAGCACCGGGCGCAGGCGGATGGGGCAGGCTTCACGCAGGGCGTCGTCCACGCCTCTGCCCTCGGCACGCAGTTGGTTGGTTAAATCGATCAGCAGGATTGAGTTCTTGGCCACCAGCCCCACCAGCAGCACCAGGCCGATCATGGAATAGATGTTGAGTGAGTTGCCGGTCGCCCACAGGGCCGCAACACCGCCGACAATGGCCAGGGGCTGCGCCACCATGATGATCAGGGGCTGGATGAAGGAGTTGAACTGGCTGGCCAGCACCATGTAGATAAGAATGATAGCGGTGATGAAGGCAAACACCATGTACCCCGCAGTCTTGGCGAACTCCTCCGCGCGCCCGGTCATTTGCACCTGGTAACCCGGCGGCATCAGTCCTTCGGTGGCGGCATTGACCGAATTGACTGCCTGACCCAGGGACAAGGTGGGGGTGCTGTAGAAGGTGGCGGAATACTGGAGGTCGAAACGGGAGACGACCGCTGCACCCAGGGTGTGCTCCCAGGCCACCAGATTGTCCAGGCGCACCATCTCGCCGTCGCCCGCCCGCAAGTAGATCTGCGAGAGATTCGATGCGTGGCGCATCCGGCCCTCGCCGGCCTTCAGACGGATGTCGTAGCGCTCACCATCGCCTGCATCATTGTAGCGGGCTACGTCCAGGCCCCCGGCCAGTACGTTGACGGCCAGCGCCACCTCCCGGGTAGTGAGTCCCAGGCTGCCTACCCGCTCACGGGACAGGTGCATCTCCAGCTTGGGCAGATTGAGCTCCAGTTCCAGGTCCACATCACCGATATCCGGGTAGTCCTGGAGGCGGATTTTTAGTGCCTCGGCAAGCTCCGCTACCTTGTCGAGTTCGGGGCCGGTCAGTATGAACTGCAAGGGCTCGCCGCGCTGGCCGCCCACCATCGGCATAGGCGTGGGAAAGGCCTGAACGCCGGGAATCTCAGCCAAATCCTTGCGCAGGCGCTCGATCAGTTCCACCTGGGAGATCGCTCGCTGGTCCCAGGGGCTCATGCGAACGATAAAGCTGCCCTTGCTCACCTGGCGCGACTGGTCGGTGCCGACGGTGGCGAAATAACCCTCGATCTCCGGCTGCTGCTCCAGTACACGCTCGATGGCCTGGAGCTTCTCCGCGGTGTACTCGATGCTGGAGCCCAACGGCGTCTTGAAGGAGACCAGGAAACGGCCCTCGTCCTGCACCGGCATGAAACCCTTGCCGATCTGGCCGAAGAACCAGCCGCTGGATATCACTACCGCGACAGTGAGCAGAACCATGCTCCAGCGAAAGCGCAGTGCCCCGGCGAGCAGTTTTCGGTAGGCCCACTCGATGCCACGGAAACCCCCTTCCAGGAACCGATACAGCCAACCGTGCCGTTTGGACACCCGCAGAAAGCGCGAGCAAAGCATGGGCGTCAGGGTGAGGGAGACGAACAGGGAGACCAGCACGCCGAAGGTTACTACCACCGCAAAGGCCTGGAAGAAGCGGCCGATGACCCCCTGCAAGAAGATCACCGGCGCAAAGATGGCAACCAGGGTCAGGGTCGCCGCCATCACCGCAAACACCACTTGGCGGGTGCCGTTGAGGGCCGCGCTCACCGGGTCGGGGTCGATCTCCTCGCGATGGCGGAAGATGTTCTCCAGCACCACGATGGCGTCATCCACCACCACGCCGATAAGCAGCAACAGCGCCAGCATGGTCATGGTGTTGAAGGTGTAGCCGAGGAAATACATCACTGCCACAGCCCCCAAAAGGGAGACGGGAATGGCCACGGCAATGATCAGGGTGGAACGGACATTCTTGAGGAACAGCCACACCACCAGCGCGGTGAACAGGGTACCCTCGAACAGGTTCTCCTCCAGGGCGGCGATGATGCTGCGGATTAGGTCGGCGTCGTTGTGGGCGATGCGGACCTCCATGCCGGGCGGGAGCTGTGGGATTATC
>JBDLIF010000039.1:0-12329 GCA_039714955.1 Pseudomonadota bacterium
TTGATTCCCTGCTGGAAGGCATGCTGGGAGATGATGGATTGATTGACGCCCGCGAGGATGGGCTCAATGCCAGTGTGGACAATAACAATGACCAGATGGAGGCGATGCAGCTCCGCCTTGGCTTGGTCGAGGCCCGTTATCGTTCCCAGTTTGCTGCTTTGGATAGCCTGCTTGGACAGTTGCAGGCGACCAGCAGCTATGTCACCGCACAGCTTTCCAGTCTGGAAAACCTACTTCCAGGCAATTCTAATAAATGATCCATTAACGAGTATGATTGATCAGGGGTTATAAGAATGAATTTCAATCAGAAACATGGCGCCCGCCAGTACGGTAAAGTTGCGGTGGGTTCAGAGGTCAACTACGCAAGCCCCCACCGTCTTGTACAGATGCTCATGGAGGGCGCACTGGAGAAAATCGCCATCGCCAAGGGTCACATGGATCGTAAAGAGCATGAAAAGAAGGGAAAACATATCAATTGGGCGATCTCCATCATCAATGGACTGCGCAGTAGCCTCAATCAGGAAGAGGGGGGGGAGATGGCCAACAACCTCGATAACCTCTATGACTACATGGTACGTCGTCTGTCAGAAGCCAATCTTAGTAACGATATGGCCATTCTGGATGAGATCAGCTCGCTGATCCTGGAGATCAAGATGGCCTGGGATGCGATACCTGACGAGATCAAGCAGCCGGCGGAAACCATCAGTAAACCGGTCTCGGCGGCATAGCGGTAAAGCCATGTCCTTGGTTTCTGAGGCAGGGTTGCGGCAGGCGCTGGCCATGAGCCATCAGCTGTTGCAGTTGGTCAAAGCGGGCGAGATAGAACAGGCCATGACAATGGAGGCGGAGCGCTTCCGCTTGATTCAGCAAGGGATTGCCGCCGATCCTCAGGAGTCAGTCGAAAGGCGGATAGAGTTGCTGCGGGAGATTGAGTCACTCGATAAAGAGATCGAATCGGCCGGCCAGTTGGAGCAGGTGCAGATTACCGAACGGTTGCGTCTGTTGCGTCAGGGCCAGAAGGCGGGTAAGGCCTATAGACAGGGTCGTTAGCTCCCCAAAATCAGCTCGATCACTACCTTGCTGCCAAAATAGGCCAGCATCAGCACCACGAACCCACTCAGGGTCCAGATCAGGGCCTTCTGGCCGCGCCAGCCAAAACGAAAACGCCCCCACAACAGCGTGCCGAAGACAAACCAGGCCGTGATGGACAAAATGGTCTTGTGTGCCAGCCGCTGGGCGAACATATCCTCCAGGAAGGTGAAACCGGACATGAGCGCCAGGGTGAGCAGGATGAAGCCCGCGCCGATCATCTCAAACAGCAGGGTTTCCATGGTCTGCAGTGGAGGCAGTGCGCGAATGAATCCGCCTGGATGGCGGTGGTGCAGATGGTGGTCCTGAATCGCCAGTAGCACGGCCTGCACACTGGCCAGGGTGAAAAAGCTGTAGGCCAGCATGGAGACCAGAATATGCATGGTCAGGCCGGTGGAGGCGGTGTCCGTCAACAGGTGAACAGAGAAATAGCGCGCCTCCAGCGTAACCGCCAAGGCTCCCAGCGGTAGCAGCACTATGCCCAGATTCTCGACCGGCTTGCTCAGACTCGAGATTAGCAGCAGTAGCAGGATGGTCCAGGTGATCAGGGAAAAGGCATTGAAGACACCCAGATTCACAGCGGTGTCGGTGACGATATTCTGGTACAGCAGGATGCCGTGCAACAGGAGACCGAAAAACCCCAGCAGCATGCCCACCGGCCGTAGCGGGATTGTGATTTGGTCGCCACGAAACAGCCTTAATGTGAAGCAGATTGCGGCGCTTAGATAGGCGGCAGTAACAGAGAGTGAAAGCAAGGTCTACTTCTCATGAATCCTGAATAAATCCAGCCGTGATAATCGCACACTTCCAGCCGATATTGGAAGGGAGCGGATCGCCCGACGGCGATTTCCCGCTGGCTGTTATATAATCCCGAGAATTTCATCTACAGAATCAGGTCGGGCCAGTCCCGTGGAAGTGTATGTTTGACAATCTGACAGAACGACTGGGTAAGGTCCTCGACAACCTGCGCGGCCAGGGCCGCCTGACCGAGGAGAACATCAAGGACACCATGCGCGAGGTACGCATGGCGCTGCTGGAGGCCGATGTGGCCCTGCCGGTGGTGCGTTCGTTCGTGGACCAGGTGAAGACCAAGGCGATGGGCGAGGAGGTGATGCGCAGCCTCACGCCCGGCCAGACCTTGATCAAGATCGTGAATGATGAGCTGGTGCGGGTCATGGGGGAGGCCAACGAATCCCTCGACCTGGCGGCCCAGCCCCCGGCGGTCATCCTGATGGCGGGGTTGCAGGGTTCCGGTAAGACCACCAGTGTCGCCAAGCTCTCCCGCTGGCTGCAGCAGAACGGCAAAAAGAAGGTGATGGTAGTGAGCTGCGACGTCTATCGCCCTGCCGCTATCGAGCAGTTGAAGACCCTGGCCGGGGAGGTAAAGACTGAGTTTTTCCCCAGTTCACCGGATCAGCAGCCGATCCGCATCGCCCAGGATGCACTGGCCCAGGCAAGGAAGTCATTTTCTGATGTACTGATCGTCGATACCGCCGGACGTCTGCATGTGGATGAGCAGATGATGGAGGAGATCAAGGAGTTGCACAGTGCTATCGAACCGGTGGAGACCCTGTTCGTGGTCGACAGCATGACCGGTCAGGATGCGGCGAATACCGCCAGGGCCTTCGATGAGGCATTACCGCTGACCGGTGTGATTCTGACCAAGGCGGACGGTGATGCCCGGGGTGGCGCGGCCCTCTCCATCCGGCAGATTACCGGCAAACCGATCAAGTTCATCGGTGTGGGAGAGAAGACCGATGCCCTGGAGCCCTTTCATCCGGACCGCATCGCCTCCCGCATTCTCGGGATGGGTGATGTGCTCACCCTGGTGGAAGAGGTCTCACGCAAGGTCGATCATGCCAAGGCGGCCAGGCTGGCGAAGAAGCTGCAGAAGGGTAAGGGCTTCAATCTGGAGGATTTTCGCGAACAGATGCTGCAGATGGCCAATATGGGCGGTATGGGGGGATTGTTGGATAAATTGCCCGGTATGAGTGGTCTGCCCGAGCAGGTGAAGAACCAGGTCAACGACAAGGAGATAGGCCGCCTGATCGCCATCATCAACTCCATGACTCCCCACGAGCGCAGTTTTCCCGCCGTGATCAAGGGCTCGCGCAAGCGGCGCATAGCGATGGGTTCAGGCACTCAGGTGCAGGATGTCAACAAGCTGCTCAAGCAGTTCACCCAGATGCAGAAGATGATGAAAAAGATGAAAGGAGGTGGCATGAAGAAGATGATGAGAGGCCTCGGCGGGAAGTTACCTGGTGGTGGGATGCCGCCTGGGGGTGGTTTTCCGTTTTGATACGAGCTGAAATGTCCCTCCTGGCGGCCAATTTTTCATATTTTTAGAGTTCACTTTTCCGCCAATTCGGATATAATGCGCCGTTTCCCGCCGGCGGGTTGTCGGTGATAAAAAGATTTTTTAAGGGTATAACCAATGGTAAACATCCGTCTTTCCAGAACTGGTGCCAAAAAGCGGCCTTTCTATCACATCGTGGTAACTGACAGCCGTAATGCCCGTGATGGGCGCTACATCGAGCGGCTCGGTTTCTTCAATCCCATTGCAACGGGTGGCGAAGAGCGGCTGCGTCTCGATAACGAGCGTATCCAGCACTGGGTCTCCCACGGGGCGCAGACCAGCGAGCGTGTAGCCTCCCTGCTGAAACAGGCTGCTAAAGAGACAGCCTGAGTCGGTTGCTCGGCCTCCCCACGAGGCTGGGTTTATTCCATCTACGGACTGAGTCTTTAAGCGATGTCCGATAAACAGATGATCGTGATGGGCCGGGTCACGGGGCTGTTTGGTGTGCGGGGCTGGGTTAAGGTATTTTCCGATACCTCGCCCAGGGAAGGTATTCTTGACTATTCCCCCTGGTATATAAAACGCAATAACGGGTGGGAAGAGCGTGGGCTGCTGGCGGGACAACGCCAGGGTAAGGGGGTCGTTGCCCATCTGCAGGGCTATGATGACCGCGATCTGGCCGCGGAGCTGGTGGGCTGTGATGTCGCGGTTCGGCGCGAACAGCTTCCCGAGCTGGAGACAGACGAATATTATTGGAGTGATCTGCAGGGATTGCGGGTCGAAAACCTGGATGGCGTTGACCTGGGACGGATCTCCTATTTGTTCGAGACCGGTGCCAACGATGTCATCGTGGTCAAAGGTGAGCGGGAGCGCATGATCCCCTATACCTGGGGGGCAGCGGTACGCAGTGTGGATCTGAAGGCGGGTCTGATGATCGTTGACTGGGATGCGGATTTCTGAGCGGGACAATGCGCTTTCACGTCATCACCTTGATGCCCGAGATGTTTGATGCCCTCAAGGATCAGGGGGTCGTGGGCAGGGCCATGGAAAGGGGATCGGCGGAGCTGAGGCTGTGGAATCCGCGGGACTATACCACGGATGTACACCGTACCGTGGACGACCGTCCCTATGGCGGTGGCCCCGGTATGGTGATGAAGTATGAGCCACTGCAGGCGGCTATCGAAGCGGCCAGATTGGCTGTTCCGGGCGCCAGGGTGATCTACCTGAGTCCGCAGGGTCGTCGATTCGACCAGGGTGTCGCACGCCGGATGGCGAGCGCCGGTCAGGCTATGATCCTGATTGCCGGGCGGTATGAAGGTATCGATGAGCGGATCATCGAGCGTTATGTGGATGAAGAGTGGTCCATTGGTGACTATGTGCTGAGTGGCGGTGAGTTGCCGGCCATGGTGATGCTGGATGCGATTATCCGTCTGCTGCCCGGAGTGTTGGGCGCGGCGGAATCAGCCGAACAGGATTCTTTCATGGATGGGTTGCTGGATTGTCCACACTACACCCGCCCGGAACGGATCGATGGACTCTCCGTGCCGGCGGTGCTGCAGAGCGGCAATCATGAGGCAATACGCCGCTGGCGCTTGCAACAGGCCCTGCGGAGAACCCTGGAGCGACGTCCCGATCTAATACGAGACCGGGGTATGGCGCCGGAAGAGATTAAGTTGTTAGATGAAATCAGTGCCGCGTCGGGAGACGCGCAGAAAACACAGGAGCAATAGACCATGAGCAACATCATCGCAGAGCTCGAAGCCGAGCAGATGAACCGTGAGGTTCCGGATTTTGGCCCCGGTGATACCGTGGTTGTACAGGTGAAGATCAAGGAGGGCGAGCGCGAGCGTCTACAGGCCTTCGAGGGCGTGGTGATCGCCAAGCGCAACCGCGGTCTCAATTCCGCGTTTACCGTGCGCAAGATCTCCCATGGTGAGGGGGTTGAGCGCGCCTTCCAGACATACAGCCCCGCTGTCGACAGTATCAAGGTGACCCGCCGCGGTGATGTGCGCCGCGCCAAACTCTACTACCTGCGTGGGCGTACCGGAAAGGCGGCACGTATCAAAGAGAAGATCTAAACAGAATCCTCTTTCCCCGCTTAAAAAGCCATCTCGCCTTCCGGGTTGGGATGGCTTTTTTGTTTTGGGCTGAATTGCCTCTCTCTGTCCAAACTGCCAAACTGATCATCCTCAAGGAGCGGAAAGCAAGCGATGTCCTTTAGCTTTTACTGGCACGACTATGAAACCTGGGGCGTCGATCCCCGGCGCGATCGTCCAGCCCAGTTCGCGGGTCTGCGTACCGATGCGCGGCTGAATCCCGTTGGCGAGCCACTGGTGATCTATTGCAAACCGGCCAGCGACATGTTGCCTCAGCCCGAGGCCTGTATGGTGACGGGCATCACGCCGCAGAAGGCGTTGGCCGAAGGAGTGATCGAGGCCGAGTTCATCACCCGCATTCATCATGAACTCTCCCTCCCGGGCACCTGTGGCGTGGGCTATAACAGCCTGCGTTTCGACGATGAGGTGACCCGCAATACCCTCTATCGTAATTTTTACGATCCCTATGCCCGGGAGTGGCGGGACGGCAACTCCCGCTGGGACATCATCGACATGGTGCGTCTTACCCATGCCTTGCGACCGGAAGGGATCGAATGGCCCAGCCATCCGGATGGCAAAACCAGTTTCCGACTCGAGGAGTTGACCGCGGCCAATGGCATCGTCCATGCGTCAGCACATGATGCCCTCTCCGATGTGCAAGCCACCATTGCCCTGGCCAGATTGGTCAAATCACGTCAGCCCAGGCTCTATGACTTCGTACTGAAGCAGCGGCAGAAAAACCTCGTCGCCCAGCAACTCAATCTGCAGTCACGTCATGCCGTGTTACATGTCTCATCCATGTATCCCGCCGAGCTGGGATGTATCGCCATGGTGGTGCCCCTGGCGAAACACCCAACCAATCCCAATGGGGTGATCGTCTACGATCTGCGTCACGACCCGACGCCGCTGCTGGAGCTGAGTGATGAAGAGTTGCACCGGCGACTGTTTACGGCGGTTGCCGATCTGCCGGATGGGGTGGAGAGGATCCCGCTTAAAACGGTCCATCTGAACAAGTGTCCGGTGCTGGTACCAATGAACACCCTGACCCCGGAGGCGGCGGAGCGCTGGGCCATCGATATCGCTCAGGGGGATCGCCGTCGTGAGCAGTTGCTGGCAGCGGATGGCCTGGCGGAAAAGATCGCGCGTATCCATCGTATGAGCGAATTCGACCCGGTAAGCGACCCGGATCTGGCCCTCTATGCTGGGGGGTTCTTCAGCCAGAATGACCGGCAGCGCATGCAGCGGATTCTCGCTGCCAGTCCGCGACAGCTGGCGGATTTCCCCCTGGTATTCGATGACCAGCGCCTGCCCGAGATGCTGTTTCGCTACCGGGCGAGGAACTGGCCGGAGAGCCTCTCAGAGGATGAGCGGGAGCGCTGGCAGGAGTACCGCCAGACACGCTTGTTCGAACCGGATGGCGGCGGCAGTCTACGCATGGATGACTATCTGGCCAAACTCGATCAGTTGGAAACGGATGAGATGCTTCCGCCAGAGAAGCGACGCTTGATTCCTCAGCTACTGGCCTGGGCCGAGGAGATAAGCTGAACTATTATTACTCAAGTTTCGGAGTTCAAATGGGGAGCGGAGAGGGAGATAACGTTTTGAGACACGCTGTTAATACTATCCCTGTACGCTCGACTGCGGCCTTCCATGGCCGCAGACGCTCTCAAAACGCTATCTCCCTCTCCGCTTGATACCTCACTTGGAGTACCTGAACTCCGAAACTTGAGTTATTACTCTTCGCCAATCCATCCTTGCAGGGCACTGATAACCGCCTTCGCTTGGTCCTTGCTGGAGATATTGAATTTGGACTTCGGCAGGTATTCACCGCTCCGCTTCTGGTAACGACGGATGGTGTACTTGTCCGGGCCGTACTCCTCCTTTCCCCGGTTCCAGTCCTGGTAGCGGAAGATGATCGTGGTCCAGGCACCCTTTGAGAGGATCACCTTATCCAGTTCCTTGACGATGTCGATACCGTCTTCCGAGTAGTTGACTGTCAGTTCATCAGGTGTGCTTGCCATAATAGAGTTTCTTCCGCTTGAGTCATTTGTGGGCCTCTGATGTACATACTTTATACGTTACACCACACTAAGGTTTGGAACTGGCGCCGAATTGCCGCAACATCCGTTCGATGTCTGCTTCACCACGCTCGATCGCCAGTTCCAGTGGAGTGCGGCCGGAACGGTCGGCAAGGTCGATGTCAGCGCCCTTTTCAACCAGGTATTTTGCATTGACCCGGTGTCCATTGAGAATCGCGATATGCAGGGGTGTGTTGCCCTGTTCATCCGGGCTATCCAGTTCCGCACCTTGTTTGGCGAGAAAGTCTATCACGTCCCGGTCGGCCTGACCCAGCCGTACCGCCTCCCGCAGGATGGCGTTTGCGTCCAGTCTGGCGTTTTGTTTCACTAGGTACCCCGCTACCAGGGAGTTGCGTGCCAGCAGCGCGGTCTGCAGTGGGCTGTATCCATCCCTGTCTGAGGCATCGATGTCGGCACCGTGCTTTAACAGCATCTTTACAACCACCAGATCCCCTTTCTTTGCAGCCACATGCAGTGCGGTGAGGCCATCAGGGCCGGGTTGATTGACCTTGGCATCCCAAAAGAGATTGCGTTCGATCTGATCGATGTCTCCGATATGCACGGCGCGATAGAGGTTGATGGTGGGTGGTTTCGGCTCACTGCAGCCGGATAGGCTGAGGGCCAGGCATAACAACGGTAATAGGAAGGTTTTGATCTGCATGATGGGATAGTAATTCGACTTTAGTTTGAGCTTCTAAGTATAGGGGTTTGGGTCAGGGATTAACATTTGCTGAGGGTGGGTAAGGCAATAGTCAGCGTCAATCTGCCGTGGTAGGCTGCAGCCATGATTCTTAAGCTGTTATTCACACTCGGGGTGATCGGTATCGCCTGGCTGGTTTTGCGCAACCGATCCCGCCGTGGCCAAACTGCTGCCAATGAGCAGCTGGCCCGTATATCCAGGCCATCGATTCAACACTCAAACAGTACCCCCCGACTCGCTGCCTATGGATTGATTGTCTTCATGATTCTCGCCAGCGGGGTGGTTCTCTATCTGCAATGGCGTGATCAATACCGTATCGTCAGTGTCCAGGTGATCAATACCCAGACCGGGCTGTCCGAATCCTACGAGGCGCGGCTCGGTGATGTGGAGGAACGCCAGTTCCAGACCCTGGATGGCAGGATAGTGAATGTGGCGGACATCGAACGCATCGAGGTGGGTGGCTTGCCGTAGCGGGGTTTCCTGCCTGTTGAGTAGGGGCAAGGCAAAATCATGAGACTCTCACACAGACTCATCCATCTTAGTTATGTCTTGGAAGATTCCCCCCGTTACACGCGGTTTAAAGGCTTTTTTTATGATCTGCTGGAGAATCCCAAGGCCGCGGTGCGGCCCTATTTCGACATCTGCATGATTCTCTTGGTGCTCGCCAGCATCTGGGTCCTGATCTACGATGTCCGCAACGATCTTGGCCTATTTGCGGACATCTTTGAACGGGTTGCGGTCTCCACCTTCATCATCGAATATCTGTTGCGCTTCTGGCTCTACAACGACACGCACCAGATCATTCTGCAGCACTACGAAAGGGCGGAATTCATCAATGAACGCTTCCGCCTCTGGCCCGCCTTGCGTGAGGTAGCAAGGAAAAAGATCGAATATATGACCTCCCCGCTGGCTATCATCGATCTGCTGGCGATCATTCCAAGTTATCGACCATTACGTTTTTTACGCATTTTTCTCTTATTCCGCATCTTCAAGCTATTTCGTTATACCCGCAGCATCAGTGAGTTTGCCAAGGTCCTCTCTGAGAAACGCATCGAGCTGCTGACCCTGCTTATCTTCATGGCCTTTATTACCTTTACGGCGGCCACGGCACTGTTCTTTTTTGAGGCCGATTATGAAAATGTGCGGATCAACAATTTTTTTGATAGCGTCTACTGGGCGATGGTCACTATGTCAACGGTAGGTTACGGGGATATCACGCCACAGACCTCAGAGGGCAGGGTGGTGGCTTTGGTGCTGATTGTTGCCGGTCTCGGCGTGATCTCCTTTTTTACCTCGATTGTTGTTTCCGCCTTTGGGGAGAAGATGGATGAGATTCGTGCCCATCGTGTCTTCTCTGAGGTAGAGCGCAGGCATATTGAGATCATCGTCTGTGGCTTCGGTCGCGTTGGACAGGTGGTGGCGCATCGACTGGCCAGTGACAAGTTGCCTTTTGTCATCGTTGATGCGCATGAGAATGCTATCCGTAGCGCGAAAAGACTGGGTTATCTCGCCGTACAGGGCGATGCGGAGGATGGTGAGCTGCTGAAAAGTCTGGGAATCAAGGAGCATGCCACAAGGCTGCTGTGTCTGACCGGCAATGATGTGATGAATGTCTATATCACTCTCTCGGCCCGGCAGATGAATTCGCGGATCGAGATCATCGCCCGTGCCAACCATCGGGAAAATGCCACCAAGATGCTCCGCGCTGGAGCTGACCATGCGGTGGCCCCCTACGAAATCGTTGGGCTGATCGCGGCGGAATATGTCGGCCAACCGGTGGCCTTCGATGCCATCTACGGCATGATCGCCGGCGATAAGGCCGTTGGTATCGAGGCGGTACGTATCCATCGGGCCTCAGTATTGGATGGGCGGCGCATGGGCGATGTCAATTTCCGTGCGCGCAAGCTGATCCCTTTTGGGGTGGTGCGGGAGGGTGATTGTAGTGATGATCCGTCTGCCACCCCATCGGATCTGCACGGCCGCTGCTTCTATTTCAATCCAAGTGGTAATTTCGTGCTTCTGGCCGGTGATCTGGTAGTGATGTTCGGTCATGAGTACAGCGTGGTCCATTTCCGGGATTGTCTGGAGCGGGGAACGCTCTGATGAGTGGTTGCGATACCTTCATCTTTGGCTGTGGCGCCCTGGGACAGTCGGTTGCGGAGCAATTGCTGACAAAGAAATTCTCCATCGCCCTCTTTGGTACTGATCTTGATGAGGTCAATGACCTGCTGGAAAAGGGCTTCGACGCGGCGCTGGTGGACTACACGGACGATGACAAACTGCGTTCCATCGGCATAGGGGCGTGGGTGAAAACCATCTTTTGCCTGTTCAGCGTAGAGTCCCAGAATGTCTTTCTGACCCTTTCGGCCCGCGCCCTCGATCCCGAGCTGAAGATAATCTGTGTCATTGAGTCACCCGCATCCGCGCAGAAGCTGATCGCCGCCGGGGCCAGTAAGGTGATCGATCCCTATGAGATCAGTGGGCGTAAGGTACATGAGCTGATTACCCGTCCAATGATTGTCGATATGTTGGAGCAGACGGTATTTGGCGAGTACATCGATATCGCACAGATCGAGATCCCCCAGCACTCCTGTCTCTCGGGAGAAATTCTCAGTACTCAGGAGTTGGCCGGCTACAATGTAATTCTCCTCGGTGTGGTGGACCTGGACTTGAGTGAGGAGCTGATCTTCAGCACCCGCGGGATTGAGCACAAGCTGGATATCGGTGACATGCTGGTGGTTATCGGACCTGAAGATGAGATCACGCGCTTGAAGGAGGACATACAGCATGATCGCAAGGAGCAGTTGCTGAAGAGTTGAAGCAAGGTAGGGTGGGTACCGCCCACCATTTCGAGGCGCCCAATACTGTGCTTCCCAAGGAGAATAAATTGAATCAACCCGGAGCGGCCGCAAGCAGCTTGGCCAGCAGAGTGTTGGATTCGCCGCTGTGGATTTTGCTTGCCTGTTCAGGGCTGGCGGTGAACTGCTGCAGGAGCTGGTTCAATAGGGTTCTGGCCTGTTCATGTGTCTCTATGCCTGGTCCAATCGTTTCTGATCCCTTGTTTTCCAGCTGGTAGAGTTGTCGGGCACTATCCACATCCAGTCTGGACTCAGTGTGTGCTGCCGTCTGGGATTCTGCAATGGACCTCTGGTCGCCTCCCTGTTCGACATTTAACCGTTGGTTGGATTGTGTCGTTCTGTCAGTGCCTGGCGTGATCGATTTGTCGGGATTGACGGGTGTAACCATGGTCTTGGCTCCTATCGCGTCGAAAAAATGACTGTTTCAGTTGTTATTCAGGTTTTGCGGATAAGCAGCGAAAAACGTGCCAATAGGTGTATTAGCCTTCTGAGTTATCGAATCCGGCCTACCCTTTCGGTTTCTCGTCTTGTTCGGTAAATCGCAGGTGGTCGATATTGGGCAGCTGCGCAGGGGCGACGGTCTGTTGATACTCTTCCAGGCTTCCTTGATTGGCCGGGTTCAGGGTCAGCTCATCGGTATTGATCTCAGCAGCTGCTGGTGGGGCTGTTTCGTCCAGACTGATCCCGGGTCTGTCCAGTTCCAACTCATCCGTATCGATCGTTAGGGGTTCCGGCTGGCTGCGCTCATCCAGGATCACTCCGGGTTGGTTCAGATCCAGTGCGCTGATATCGGGGATCTCCTGAGGTTTTACAACCGGTGCACAGTCGCTGAGATCAAAGTTGTTGGGCTCCGAGAGGGTAAAGCCCTCATGCTGCGTGACATCACTTCTGGGATCAGGGGCTGAGGCGGATGCTGCCGGTCCGGTCTCCACCGGGCGGATATCCACCAGGGCCCCAGCCTCACGGAAGGCGAGCCGGTATTTCACCGCCTGCTCCATGTCGACACCCTGCTTGATAGCAACCGCTTGACCGGAGAAGAGCTGTTCCAGCCCTGCCTCTTTGAGCTTGAACAGGGCACCAATCCTTTTGCGTACCTCTGCCGGGTCCCGGTCTTTCATGATCTGGCCGGAAAAGTAGACATTGTAGGTTTCCAGGCTCATGTTTTACTCCCTCGGTTGCTGTGGATCCTGTTCCAGGATCCTGGATTCGTGC
>JBDLIF010000040.1:0-11629 GCA_039714955.1 Pseudomonadota bacterium
CATAAGGTCGATCAGGGCGCCGAATTTAGCGAAAAATGGATCAAGGCGGACCGCATCATTCTGGCCTCGCCGCTCCACTTGAATAACGTGACCGCTCACCTGAAGCGCTTCCTGGAGCGGCTGATCTGCATGTCATCCCCCTATTACATCGAAAACGACGGCTACCCGACCCACCAGGTTCCCTACCCACCAAAACCTTCCGTGGTGATCGGTGTCTGCACCTACCCGGGGGTAGACAACTTCAATCTTTTCAGAGAAGTCATGCTCAACTACCAGAAGGTATTCTGGCTGGAAGGCGCGGGTTATGTGCTGGTGCCCATGTCTCTGGATCTCACCGGATTGAACAGCACCAATCCACGTTACGAGGCATTGAAGAAGGTGATGGCGACGATTACCCAGGCCGGCAGGGAATTCATGACCTGCAATGAAATCTCCATGGACACGGAAGCTGCGATCTCCCTGGACACCGGTGAGCTGGAGACCCTGCATGCTGAGTTCGATGAATATTGTACCCAACTCGTATGAGTCTGGTGAATAGGTAAACAAGTTATGCAAAGGATCGCGATCATCGGCGGCGGCATTGCGGGCTTGACCGCGGCTTATCTGCTGCACAAACGTTACTACATCACGCTGTACGAAAAATCCAACCGGGTCGGGGGCAATGCCTACACCTATACCACATCCGACGGCATCGACGCCGATGTGGGCGTGATGTCCTTCGAAAGGAAGGCGTACAGGAACTTCTTCCGCCTGATGGAACACCTCGGCATCGACTCCGTATCCGGAGCCGGCCAGATGGGTGGCGGCTTCGTCAACCTGCAAACCGATGAGGCCAGCTATATCAGCCCCCATCTGCGCGGATTGATCGCCCAGCGATTCGGCTTCTTTAACCCCTCTCGTCTGATCAATAACCTGCTCCTGCCCCTGGGCATGCAGGATGCGAAAAAACTGGTGCGCAGCGGCGCCTTCCAGGGTCTGACCCTGGAGCAGGCCCTGCAGCGACTGCCGAGAATAAAAAAGGAGGGCAAGCTGGCCTTCATCTCGACCCTCTGCATGATGTCCTCCATGCACTGCGATGAACTGCTGGCCTCACCCGCGGAGTTCTTCTTCGGCAAGCTGAACAGATACGGCACCCTCTTTCCGCCGCAGATCCTCTGGCGCATCCGCTTCATGAGACAGGGCACCCGCAGTTATATCGAGAAACTCTCAAGCCCCATACAGGACGGGATCAAATTGAATGCGCGTATTCAGTCAGTGGTACGGAATGATCAAGGCGTCGTGCTGGTGATGCATGACGGGGAGCGACACCACTATGACCGGGTCATCTTCGCCTGTCATGCGGACCAGGCATTGAGCCTGTTGGATAGGCCCAGTGAACGGGAACAGAATCTGTTGGGTGTCTGGCGATACACCAAAAGTGAGATCGTCGTCCATCGGGATCTTTCACCCTATCCACAAAAGGATCTGCTGGACGGCTACACCTTTCTGTATACCAAGGGCGGGAGATACATCAATACCTCGGTGACCTTTTCCCTGTGGATCCTTCCCACGGCCCCAATGCACAGCGACTGGATGATCACCCAGCATCAAAACTTCCCGATCAGGCAAGATAGGATCGATGCGACCTTTGCCTTAAAGACGCCGATCTTCGATTTCGCCGCGGTCGCGGCACAGGCGGAACTCCCTCGCCTGAATGGTGAGTTGCATAGCTACTATTGCGGCAGCCACTTCGGCTTCGGCCTGCACGAGGACGCGGTGACTTCAGCAATCCGGGTGGCCGAACAGCTGGGAGTCGAGTTTTGAGATGAGGGCATTCGTCACCGGCGGCGCCGGTTTTCTCGGTTATCACCTGATCAAGCGGCTGGTCGCGCAGGGCTGGCAGGTCACCGTCCTTGACCGGCTCGCGCCCAGTCAGCCGGGATTCACGGATCTCGGCGTGACCTTTCATCAGGGTTCCGTCACCGACAAACAGAGGCTATATGAACTTTTGGAGCCCGGCACGGATGCGGTTTTCCATATCGCGGGCAATACCAGTCTATGGAGCAGGAACGACCGACAACAGACCGTCGACAATGTGAAGGGCACGCAGAACATGCTGGAAGCCGCCCAAGCCAAGGGGGCCAGACGCTTCATCCACACCTCCAGCTTCACTGTCTATGGCTTCCATCCAGAACCATTCACGGAACGGAGCGCCTCGACCGTGCAACAATCGGGCATCAACTATTTCGTCTCAAAGGCCCTGGCAGAAGCAAAGGTCAAGACGGCGGCCGCGAATGGCCTGGACACGGTGATACTCAATCCGGCCAATATCATGGGACCCCATGACTACCGCAACTGGTCGCAACTCTTCATTCTCATTGACCGGGAAAAGCTGCCCGGCGCCCCGCCTGGGGTGGGATCATTCGCCTATGTGGAGGATGTCGCGGCTGCCCATATCGACGCCTTCCACAAGGGCCGGAGCGGGGAAAACTATCTGCTCGGCGGGGTCGATCTCGCTTACCTGAAGCTGATCCGGGAAATCGGCGGTCTGTTGGACAAAAGGGTCCCAAAACGCACAACCCCGGGCTGGCTGCTCTCCACCCTCGCCAAGCTGCAGAATAGATTATCCCAGCTGACAAACAGGGAACCCGACGTCACACCTGAAAAGGCGAAATTTTTCAGTGGTACCTTGTGCTGTGACGACACCAAGGCAAGGCATGAACTCGGCTATCAGGCCTGCGGCTTGGACAGGATGATCCAGAGTACCGCAGATTGGTTGCGCGCGGAGGAACTGATCAGTGGCAAAACAGATTGATAAGAGCGACATCCCAAACCAGATCATCGAAACCTGTAAATCCCTGTTCAGTATCTATGTGTAAAATAGATATTGGTGAGATAGTTGGAATATTCAATTTGTTTGATATTGAATTGACATTTGACATTGCTGGACTCAGCACCTCATGGTAGAAATATCTAACGAGAAAAATTAAAATCATGCAATCCAGGGGATATGGACGTTTAAGAGGTTAAGCAGCTGTCTTTTCGAGTAACTGAAAATGCAAAGGCAGTTTATCCAGCCGGCCGATTTGAATGGGAATTTCAGTCATAAAAAACGTACTTTAATAATAGGGGGAGGGCTTGTCATGAAGATTATAGGACTTGTTAGTAACACCATTTTACCCGCGATACTTATATGCGGCGTATCCACCATACCGTTTAACGCCGGGGCAGCCTCAAAGGGGGAGGAGGGTGCGATCATCCTCTGCCCTCATCTACCTGCTGACATAGCCGAAATACCCTTGTGTAACAATCAGCAGGCAACCTGTGTCGGCACGGAGGGCCATGACCTTATCTGGGGTACCGATGCTTCGGATGTCATCTATGCCGGGGCCGGCAACGATGTCATCCAGGGTGATGCAGAGGACGATATAATCTGCGGTGGGGACGGCAATGATGCGATCCATGGGGCTCGCGGTGATGATACCCTGTTCGGTGACCGTGGTTCTGATTTTCTCTTCGGGGCCCGTGACAATGATACGCTGTATGGCGGAGAGGGGGATTTTGACGTGTTGTATGGAGGACCCGGCATCGACAGGCTCAATGGTGGGCCTGGCAACTATGACGTCTGCCTGACGCAACGCGAGGGGGGAGACGTGGATGAGAAGTCCTGCGAGACGATCTATCCACCGCCTGGCTATAAACACGATGATGAACACTTAGAACCAGGGGTCATTGGCCCAAGATAAGAATCCGCGGAGGTGTAGTGTCAACTGCTCACGAAGAGAAATTCTTAGCTTCGTGAGCACAACGATGGCTTTAAATGCTAGCTCTAGCCATCTGCCACTCTATCTCGAAGGCATATCTTCTGAACGCCTATAGGCAGGCATAATCTGCCGCGGCTGCCTCTAATTTGACAATGGAGACAAATCCAGCCGGTTCATCAGGACCCAATGGCAGAGTGTCAAGGTCACTCTGGCCGCCGGCTCTTGCACCATGTGCAATCAAGATGACCACCACCCCGCCATGCCCCTCTCTTTCCGCCCGGTCCAGGGCCGTTTGGCCACGTCTGTCTTTGGCATTCAGATTAGCGCCATGGTTAATGAGCAACTCGGCAGCGGCCGCATGTCCTGCGATGGCCGCTTTGTGTAAAGACGTATGTCCCCGACGGGATTTTGCGTTGATATCGGCTCCCGCCTCAAGCAATCCGCTGACCACCTCTTCATGGCCATAGTAGGCGGCCTGATGCAATGGCGTCCAGTCAAGCGCGTCTTTGGTATTGATATTGGCATCATGAGCGATAAGTAATTTAACCATGCCCACATGCCCCTTTATAGCGGCACGATGCAGGGGGTGCTCCTCAAACGCTCCCCCGTTCACCGCGGCACCGTTCTTGATCAATAACTTCGCGACGTCAACATAACCTTCATCAGCGGCTCTATGTAAGGGGGTATGACCACGCTTGTTTTTTGCATTGACATCGGCACCATGCTTGATCAGCAGGCGGGCAACCTTTTCGTAGCCATCGATCGCGGCATTATGCAGAGGGGTGTGGCCATGTTTATCCTGTGCATTGACATCGGCGCCATGCTTAATCAAGAGCTTTACCAGCTTGACATGACCGTTTTGTACGGCCTTGTGCAGGGGAGTCTGCTTATAGGGGCTCAACGCATTGACATCCGCCCCATTTTCGATCAGCAGTTCAGCGATCTTCCTAAAGCCTTTGATGGAAGCATCATGCAGGGGAGTCACCCCCAATTCGTTGAGAGTGCTTAAATCACTTTTCCAAAAGATATGTCTTTTCACCTCTTCCAGATTCTCTGTCAATACAGCCTTATGCAGGGATTCCGAAGGATGTGGTTCACTGCAGCCCAATAAACTGATGAGTGCGATGAAAGACAAAACCGCCACGCTGATACGCAAACTCTGGATCTTCATTTTCTTCACTTTTCTATCTATTCGTTCTCTAGCCCACCGCTTCTCCTTATGGTGTTTGTACATATATATTCACTCTGGCTGACAGACAGATAACCACATTTCCATTAACCTAATCCTGTAAAGATTATAGTCTACAGTGGTCAGAAACCGACCGAAAAGCAAGGAATAGACCCTCACTTTGCCAGCAATGAATCCACATTAGTATTATACTATATATTGTAATTTTTATATAGCGAGACTCATTACCAGGGTGCAAAGCTATTCATAAAATTCATGGGACGACCGATATTTTGATTCATACCGGAGACGTTCCGGTTGATGAGATGCGTCGAAGTCGTCATCGATCCCATCAAATTAGTCATGGTGCCCACCTGACCATTCATGATCTCAATATTCTCATTCATGCTGCCCATATGGCTGTCTATCAAACTCATGCTAACCCGCATTGCATCCAGGTTGCTCAACATGGGTTGCAGGGTTTCCACATTACTTGAGATGACCGCCATCGTGTCACCCATATCACGAACCCGGACCGTCAGGTCATCGAGATTGACCGCAATACTATGGACACTGCCGGTGAGTTCATCCAGATTGGAGGATACTCGCTGCATCTGCCCCGCCATGGTACCCATATTGATCCCAACCGAATCCGCTATTCGGTGTACATCCCCCACCAGGTTGTAGATCAGGAAGAAGCCATACGCCGAGAGAAGGAAGAAAGCCGCCATGGCTGGAAAAACCACGACTTGCCATGTTATGACGAAGTGTTTTTCTTCCGGACATTCAGGTTCTAAATTGTCGTTGTCAGCAGCCACAGTTTTCTGATCGTTATTTTGTATGCATCAATGGTGCGCCCTACGACTCACCTGGAGTGCTTAAGGTTACTTTTATCTCTATCCCCGGAAAAACTAAGACCTTAATTCCTAAGAAAAAGTATAGCACACTGCTAAGTTCAAATTTCTGACTGCAACAGAACAAACAGGCCGGATATTATTCAAAGTTACTCAGGCGAATGAAATATGAAAATATGTCCTAGATGAGGAAAGTGTAATATAGCTAGGCTAGAATTTCACGATCCCAGACCATCTTTCTTCATCCGAAATCCGAGCTATGGTTCTTCGTGGTTGAAAGAGGGTTGGGAAATCAGTAATTATTTGTTCCGAGGCCCTTACCACTATTCCATCCTCAATGCCTCCACAGGGTCTAGTCGGGCCGCGCGCCGGGCGGGCAGGACACCGGCCAGCAGGCCAATCAACACGGCAACCGTTTCAGCCAGAATCACATAGAGCATGGAGGTATGTACCGGCAGGGCCGGCAGAGCCAGATGCAGCAGCTGCGCAATGCCTATACCCAGGATCAGGCCGGCCAGACCACCAGCCGCGGCGAGTACGATTGCCTCCCCCAAAAAGAGGCCCAGCACCTGGGACTGGCGGGCTCCCAGGGCCCGCAGCAAACCGATCTCATTGATCCGCTCATTCACCGCAATGGTCATGATGGTGACGATGCCGATCGCACCGACCAGCAGTGAGATGCCACCGATGGCGCCGACCGCGAAGGTCAGCACATCCAGCACCCCTCCCAGTACATCCAGCATCTGCTGCTGGGTGGTGATGGTGACATCCTCCTTACCATGCCGCGCTTTCAAAGTTTCCTTGATGCCTTCCACGACCTTTTCGACAGACATACCCTCGTCATAGATCAGGTCGATCTCGAACAGGGATTCGGTATTGAACAGGCTCATACCCCGGGTGGTGGGTATATACACCGTGTCATCGAGATCGAAGCCAAGAAAGGTCCCCTTCGACTCCATGACCCCGATGATCCGGTAACGGCTGCCGCCGATGGTTATACGTTGCCCCAATGGATTGCGGTCACCAAAGAGTTCTTTACGCACCTTGCTTCCCAATACGGCGAAGGCGCGTGGTGCAGTGGGATCGTCGTCCGGCAGGAAGCGACCCAGTTTCACGGCCATACTGAAGGCCTCGGGCATTTCATGACCCACCCCATACACCGTAGTGCGGCGGCGCCGGTTACCCGCCTCCACCTCGGCATTACCCGCCACCAGCGGCACCACCGCCCGAGTGTAGGAGAGCCTCCCCAGGGCCTCGGCATCCGCGATGGAGAGGGGACGCTCGGTGCCGAATATCCCCATGCTGGTACCCGCCGTGGTCGCCTTGCCCGGGTTGATGCCCACTAGATTGGTGCCGAACTGGCTGAATTCGCTCAGCACGAACTGCTGAACCCCCTCACCAATCGAGGTCAGCAACACCACCGCCGCGATGCCCACCGCGATGCCCAGGGTGGTCAGAAAACTGCGCATGCGATGGGCAATCAATGAGCTGCCCGTCAAGCGAAGGAAATCCCGGGTGCGCATCTCTTATCTCCCTGAAAGAGCCAGCACCGGATCCAATCGGGCGGCGCGGCGGGCCGGCAGCAGACTGAACAGCAGGCCAGTGAACAGGGCCAGACCAAAAACGCTAGCGATCACCCAACCCGGTGCATAGGCCGGCAGGACTGGAAACGCCTGACGGATAATCCAGCAACCCAGCTCCCCCAGCCCCAACCCGCAGAGTCCTCCCAGGGCAGAGAGCAGTAGGGCCTCTGCCAGGATCAAGCGCAGGATCTGTCCCCGCGAGGCCCCCAGGGCCTTGAGCAGACCGATCTCCGCGGTGCGCTCGGAGATCGCCACCAGCATCACATTCATTATCAGGATGCCAGCCACCGCCAGACTGATGGCGGCGATACCGCCCACCGCGAAGGTCAGGGCGCCAAGGATCTCATCGAAGGTGTCCAACACCGCGTCCTGGGTGACTACAGTGACATCCTTCTCGCCCTGGTGGCGTTTCTGCAGCACCTCGATGATCATCTCTTTAACAGGTTCGATGACCTCCCGACTTTTAGCTTCGATCAGAATCCGAAACAGGGAGGAGGTATTAAACATCTGCTGGGTGGAGGCTACTGGAATCATCACCGTCTCCTGCACATCCACACCAATGGAACGCCCCTCAGATCCCACGACCCCGATGACCCGGAAACGTCTGTCCCCCAATCGGATCCATTCACCCAGCGCCCGTTCAGCGCCAAACAATTCATCACGGATGATTTTGCCGATTACCGCCACCGGCGCGGCACGGTCAAGGTCCATCTCCGGCAGGAACTGGCCCTGTCCCATCTCCCAGTGTCGTATGGCCAGCAGGTCGTGATTGGCGCCGATTACCACCACCTCACGCGAGCGGCTGCCCCGACTGACCTCTGCCTGCCCCACATTGAGCGGCGCGATGCGCTTCACCCTGGAACTCCTGAGCAGCGCCTTGGCATCATCCAGGGTCAGGTCCCGGGTGGTCTCCCCCATCATCGCACTGGGATCTATACCCGTGGTCTCCGAGCGGCCGGGGAAGACGATCAGCAGATTGGTGCCCAGGGAGGCAAACTCATTCAACACATAGCGGCGAGCTCCATCACCCAGGGCGGTGAGTATCACCACTGCGCCCACACCGATGGCCATCGCCAGCAGCATCAGCAGGGTACGGGTGGGATAGCCCCGTAGCGCACCCCAGGAGAAGCGCGCGATGTCCGCACTATGCAGGGCCATTATCGCCTACCAGCTGGCCATCCATCATATGCAGCTGACGGCGCGCACGCTGGCCCATTTCGGGGTCGTGGGTCACCATGATCAGCGTAATGCCGCGCTCGTTCAGCCCTTCCAGAATCCTGAGCACGTCCTGGCCGGAACGGTGATCCAGGTTGCCGGTTGGCTCGTCCGCCAGCAGTACATCAGGTTGTGTGACGGTGGCCCGGGCAATCGCCACCCGCTGCCGCTGCCCACCGGAGAGCTGATCCGGCTTGTGATGCCCCCTGTCTAGCAGATTCAGCTCCTCCAGCACCTTCGTCACTCGGGATTGGCGAATCTCCGCCGGCACCCCCGCCAATATCAGGGGCAGGCCGATGTTCTCCGCTGCCGTGAGCCTGGGCACCAGGTGAAACATCTGGAACACAAAGCCGATCTCCCGGTTGCGTACCCGGGCCTGTTGCTGATCGTTGAGGCTGGTGACATCTTGTCCGTTCAGGCGATATATCCCTGAGGTAGGCCGGTCGAGCAGTCCGAGCAGGTTCAGCAGCGTGGACTTACCGGAGCCTGAGGGCCCCATGATGGAGACATAGGCGCCCGCCTCTATGTCCAGGGTCACGTCATCCAGGGCGTGAACGGTCTGGTCACCGACCCGAAAATCCCGGTGAATCTTGCTCAGCTCGATCATTTTGACTTGTTGTCGATCTCGGCCTGGGCGCCGTCCTCCACGCCTTCCCGGTCCACCGAGACGACCACCTGTTCGTTCTCCCGCAGACCATCCACTACCTCGGTCCAGGCCCAGTTGCTCAGGCCGGTCTCGATCTGGCGGGCTTCGAGGAAGTTGTCCTGATTCAACCGCAGTACCTTGTTGCCTTCCAGGATGGCTTCGGTGGGAAGACGCAGCACATCCTCCCGCTGCCTGAGGATGATCTCGATATCGGCGCTGTAGCCCGGCAGCAGGCAGTCACAGTCTTCCGGCACATCGAAATCCACCTCCACATCCACCGTGCGGGCCTGCTTCTCCCGATCGAGTACATAAGGGGCAATACGCCGCACCCGGCCCTGGAACTCCCGCTCGGAAAAGGCATCCAGCGCGATGCGCGCCGGCATATCGACCTTGATGCCTGGGGCGTCCACCTCGTCGATGGGGGCCGAGACATAGACGCAGCTGATGTCCATCAGATCCACCGCGGGCGGGGTCGGGATGCCCACCGGCGAGGGTGTAACGAACTCACCCACTTCACCATTTACCTCCGCCACGATGCCGGCAAAGGGCGCCTTCAGTTGGGTCTGATCCAAGGCGGCCAGGGCCACATCCAGCTTGGCCTGGCCCACCTGCACCGCTGCCTTGGCCGCGGTACAGGCGGCCTTCTGGGCGCGAGCCTCGCCATCCGCCTTATCCACCGCCTCCTCGGCGGCCAGCTTCTGTTTCTTCAGTTGCTTCAGGCGCCGGGCCTCGCGCTCGGCGACCTGGGCCAGCACGCAGGCCTGCTCCGCCTTGGCGCTGGCGGAACGGGTCTCGCTCTCTGCCAGCGTCACCTTGGCGCTCAGGTCATCGTTCCAGAACTCCATCAGTATCTGCCCCGCTTCCACCCGGTCGCCCTCCTTTACCGGCATGATGTCGATCTGCCCACCCATCCGTGGCGAGATGCCGGCACGCCGGCAGGCCCGGATGGTTCCAGCCCGGGTATTGGCCACCGTGTCTTCCACCGTACCGTATTCGACCGGTTTCACGATCACCGCCACCGGCTTGCCGCGGCCCAGCCAATAGTAGAGGCCCGCCCCAATCGAGACCAGGATAAGTAGGGTAAAAACGATCCGGGCTATTTTTTTTCTCATTACACAATCCTGTAGCAGCCGACATGTTCCAAACTGTTGCACCTATACCCATCATCAGGGCCTGGTGTGTTTCTCCTGCGTACTCTTTAGTTGCTCCATGTGAATAATCAGCCCATCGGTAGTCTCCTTGAGCAGTTCCAACTCTTCGACCGACAGATCGTCAAGCTGTTCTAGATTGTATTCAATGGTATCGATGATCTGTTTCACTGGGCGCTGCAGGGGGCGCATGAAATAGGCCGTGATAGTAGCGACGATGGTGCCGAAAAACAGCATCGAACCCAGGATAATCCAGATGCCGCCGATGAGTTCAGACAATCCGTTCACCGGCATGTCCGCTATCCCGGCGGTAGAGAAGGCGGCGATACCCCAGTAGAGGGCCCTGCCATAGCTTGTGATACTGCTGCCCTCAGCACCAAGCTCAGCGAAATAGAGCCCTGCGGCAAATAGCAGCCAGAGTGCGATCAGGACGATGATCATCTTGACAATGGGAGTATGTAAGACCACATCTCGGAAGAAACGCCGGGATCTAACCTGCAAACTCCTTCTCTTTTTCATCTCCCTAACTCCGTGATATCAATCACTCAGACATACCGACGCTTAGCACGCAACTCAAACATCACCCCACATACGCAGCAAATTTGCGTAGGATTTATCCACCTGGGCAGTGTGTTCCTCCTCCGGAGCATTTTTCAACAGATGCTCCCGCGCCTGGTCCAGTTCATAGAGCAGTTCCCGTCTGGCCGGGTCCCGTACATAGCTCTGAATCCAGGCCAGGGCCACCAGGCGCTCGCCCCCGATCACCGGCGCCACATGATGCAAGCTGGATGAAGGGTAGATCACCGCGCTGCCCGCCTCCAGCTTCACCTTCTGTTTGCCGAAGGTGGTGCCGATCACCAGTTCTCCCCCCTCGTAGCGCTCCGGTGCGCGCAGAAAGATAGTCATCGAGACATCGGTACGAAAGCGCTGGCCACTGTGGCCCATCAACGGGTCGTCCACATGATCGCCATAGGTCATGCCCGGCTGGTAGCGGGCGAAGATCGGGTCGGCCATGCGATAGGGCAGCACCGCACTGCGGAAGGCCGCGTTGTGCGCCATGGCGCTGGTGAGGATACGGATCAACAGTTCCATGCTCTTCGGCTCCGCTTTCATCTCCTCATTGTGCTTGACCCGGCTGGCCGCGCTGCCAGCCGTGAGCTTGCCATCCACGAACTCGGCCTCCGCCAGCACCTCATCGATCTTGTTCAACTGCGCCTCGTTCAGGAGGCCGGGGATTTCCAATAACATACTTATTCCTCCTTTACCTGGCTC
>JBDLIF010000041.1:0-11591 GCA_039714955.1 Pseudomonadota bacterium
ACGACCAGACGCCCTGGGTGAGATGCGGGCGTGATGCCGGCAGCCATTGACTCAGCAGGGCCTGGTATTCGCCGGTGGGATCCGCGGGCAGCAGCTGTTTGAAGGGGGAGGGCAGGGGGGAGTGGAGTTCCCGCAGCCGTTCCCTCAGGGCCTGCTTCAACCGCTCCGTGGTAAAGGCGCCCTGATCGATGTTCGGACTCAACAGATAACGGTAACTGAAAAGCGGTTTCTGGTTAATGGCGCTGAGGGAGGGAACACCATTTTCCACCCGGGAAAACAGCTCGCTTTGTTTAAGCTGTTGCGCCAACTGCCGGCTGGCGAACACCCGTTCATCCATACTCCCTCCTGCGATGGCAAGCAGCAGGAGCCGGGTCGCGGGACCTTCATTCAATTCATTCAGCAGGAGTCGTTCGATAGGGGTTGCGCCTGAGGGCAGAAACAGGCTGAGGTCGGACCGAACGGTGGTTTTGTTGAAGGCCCACCAGAGGGCCGGCAGCATGAGGGCAAGCCAAAGGGCCAGGGTGGCCTTTTGCCGGTTAGTCACGGAACGGTTCGAGGGTGGTGACCGTACGGTCGCCACCGTTTTCCAGCACGATGAACTGCCTGATATCCGTCGCTTCGCCCAGTATCTCAATCTTATCAATCTGCATGGCCAGCAGATTGTCCAGGGGTTGCAGAAAAAGCTGCCACTGTGCGGACGAACCTTCCAGCCTGGTGTGGAAATGGCGTTGTAACGCCTGCAGGTCACCCGCCAGGACGGCGCGGATGGATTCGGCGAAGGCACGTAGTTGGGGATTGTCATCCAACATCATGACCTGGTCAGGATTGCCAGCGGATTTAATCGTCAGTTGAGAGCCCGCAATTTCAAAGGAGGAGGCCTCGGGGGAGAGGATCTGCTTGTTCAGTCTATCGGGCGACTGGAAATGGAGTGTGCCTGTCTGGGTAAGCGTCAATTCAAGAATCGCCAGCTCTTTGCTCTCGGTGAAACGATTTGTGCGGGATTCGATCGTCGCAATATCCCGCATCAGGTTTTCCAGGGACCAGGCCCCCTGTTCATGCATGTCGGCATGAGTTACCGCAACCGAGACAAGCAGCAGTGCAGGCAACATTAGCCTAAGAAAGGGGTTTTTCATCCTCATTCCAGAAGTCGTAGAAATTGAACCAGTTGTAGGGCGCCAGGCGCGCGTAATATTCCAGACGATCGACGTAAGCCTGCGTCCATCGCTGAAGGTCGGCGGAGCGTTGGTTACGCTCAACCGTCACCTGCTCAGCGAACAACTCGAAATAGATGTCGTAACGATTGCCACCCCGGTAGAGCCCGTAAAACAGGATGACCGGCACCTTGAGCACGGAGGCCAGCAGCATCGGGCCTTCAGAAAAGGTTGTCTCTTTGCCAAAGAAGCTGCATCTGGTGGGTTTTTCGTTTTCGTCAGTCCGATCCCCGAGCATACCCACCAAGGCGCCGTTTTCGATCTCCTCGGCCACCCGAATCAGGGTATCGGTTCTGCCGAGGGGAATCACCGAATCCGCCATGGCCGGGTTGAGTTCCGCGAAGACCTGAGTAATCCGCTCATTGTGTTGTGGATACATCAGGATCTTGACGGGAATATGGTGTTCCAGTTTGGCCATCGAACGGAGGATTTCGAAACTTCCCAGATGCGAGCCCAAGAGGATGCAGCCCCTGCCTTGTTGGGCCATATTGAGGACCAATTCCGGATGATGGTAGTTTACCTCGAAGTAGTCTTTGTCTTCCGCCAGCAGGAACACCCGGTCGAGGATGGTGGCGGCAAAGGTATGGATATGTCTTGCTATATCCGATAAACGGGGCTTTCTCTTCAGCGCGAGCCTGAGGAACTGTTTCGATGCCCTTCGCTGGGCCGATCCGGTCAGCAAAAAGTAGAGGGTGATGGGGTAGAGCAGCAGCCTGGCGCTGCCGCGTCCCAGATTGAGCGCGATCCAGAGGATGAGGTGCAAGGCGCCGCCGCTGCCTCGCTCACGCTGTTTTTTCCAGGTGATGCTCACATCGATCATCCATTGGCTACAACCGTCAGGCGCCCGCTGGCGATCAGCTGGTCATTTCGACTGCATTCGAACTGTACGGCCCCCGCTTGTTGGGAGATCCGCAGGGAGAAGGGCTCACCAGGTTTCAATGGCGAGAGGAATTTTGCGCTGACAATTTCACAGGCCCTCACATCGGGTCGCCTCTCGGTGAGGGTCTTTACAACTTGCTCCAGAATAATGGTTCCTGGAACGATAGGGTTTTCCGGGAAATGTCCCTCCAGGCAGGGGTGATCAAGGGGGACTAGCGTCTCCTCCAGAATCTGCATGCTCATTTGTGCGCTTGGATATATTGGTTGAGTGTCGCTATGGAGGAAAAGATATTGGCAATATTTTCATCGTCTGCCTTCAACTGAATGCCATACTTCTGCTTGATGCCGAGGGAGAGCTCCAAGGCATCGATGGAATCCAGTCCGATTCCATCCCGGAAAAGGGGGGTTCGGGGGTCAATCTCTTTGGGTACGAGATCATCGAGATTCAATGTGTCAACAATCAGTTCCGCCACCTCGAGTTCTTCAGGGGATAATTCGGCCATGAGCAGATTTTCTTGGAATTCCTTAATTACAGATGAGTAAAAAATATACCAACCACAGGGACTGGACGGCAAACTATACTACAAAAACCGCCAGGGATGAGAGGTTTAATCCCGTCGAACTCTGTCTCTACGGAGCTGCCAGAAAGCCTCCAGCCGGGTATGTCATCGGCCTATAGGCAGTCGTCTCATCACAGCTGCCAGCCGATTGACTTGGACCGGGGCGGGTCAGCCGGTTGTGTGGGGAGCACGAACACGGATCGATTGCCGCTTCCGGGCGTTGTGCACAAAAGGCAGGGAGAGAAGGCGTGGAATAAAGCGCCAGTAGGGGGGGGAGACACCGAACAGATGCATCAGGCTGAAGATCCGGCTGCCCACCGAGCTGCTGGAGGGGTCTTCCGCCGCATGTACCACTGTGGGGCAGTTGGCGATTGCCTTGTTGACGCGCCGCAACAGCCATCGCTCCGATACCTGGGGGGAGAAATAGAAGATGGACTCGGCCAGATCCTGATCCGGCCTCAGGTAGCCATCCGCCCTGGCCTGACGGGACAGTTCGGTGCCGGGCAGCAGGCGGATGCCGGTGGTGAACATAGGGAGGCAGTTTTTCCAGTTCAGATGTTGCTCCACGAAGCTGACCGTCTCGTTCGCCGTCTCCCTGGTTTCACCCCGCGCGCCCAGCATGAAGAACCACATACTGGGGATGCCCGATTGCCGAACCAGCTCCGCGCAACGTTTGACATCATCCTGGAGAAAGCCTTTGCGCATCTCCTCCAGCACCCTGTCGCTGGCGCTTTCCGGGGTAATCATCATGGAGTTGAAGCCCGCCCTTTTCATCAGGCTGAGCAACTCCCTCGATAGGGCGCGGGGGTTCACGCCCATGGTCGTCAGCTTGACCCGGAGGCCGGAGCGGATGATCTCCTCACACAACTCGATGGCATAACTTTCCGGCTGATTGAACACCGAGTCGATGAATTCGAAGCAGCGGGGTTTGACGGTACGGGCGACCTGTTTGATCTCTTCCACCACCTCGGCCGGCGGTCGCTTGCGCATGGCCCTGCCTTCGATGGTTGGATAGGTACAGTAGGTGCAATGCAGAGGGCAGCCCCGTTTGCATTGAATCGGCCAGGTGGCCCCCTGGCGCTCATAGATCTTCCAGTCGATCCAGCGCTGCATGCCGGATGGACCGAAACGGGGCAGCCGATGGCCAGTCGATTCGACGATCTCACCATCCCTGCGAAAACAGACCCCCGGTATCGAAGTGAAGTCCTGCTCTCCTTCCAGCTCATTCAGCAGCGCGGGAAAGCTCTGCTCCCCCTCCCCCAGGACGGCGAAGTCCGCTTCGATATGCGCCAGAGACCGGCTCCCCAGGATGGAGATGGCCGGTCCGCCCAACACGATCTCGGCCTGGCTATGCTCACGGATCACGGCGATCTGACGACTCAGTTCATCCAGGTGGGTCTTGAGTCGCTGATGCACCACGTTATCGATGTTGCGTACGGAGATTCCCACAACCGCGGGTTGAAAGCTGTTCAGTACATCCTTCAATCGCTGTAATCCGCTGGGGGACATGAGCAGATCGACGAAGCGGACTTCATGGCCGGCATCCTCGGTTGCCGAGGCCACGTAACTGAGCCCGATCGGGGGTGCCGGCAGCAGGTCCCGCACCCGGTTCGAATAGACAAAGAGTACCTTCATGGTTGATGTTTTCCTGTATCGGATCCGGGACCTCAAACGGCTGCTGACCATGTGCCGGTTGACAAACGCTCTCTATCCCGTGAGATGATTATTCAAATAGCATAATGTTGCAGTATTCCAAAAAACGCATCCCTTGCCTACAGGCCCATTGACAGAGAGGCCGCCTCGAAGCGGGTGAAAAAGGCCAGATGGCTAAACGAGAATCAAAGGCCGGCATCAGAGCGCTCCGGCTGCTCACTCTGGTGCTGACCGTCAGCTATCCCATTACACTCCATCTGACCATTATCCAGGGTCATACCCACGCCGCGGTCTGGATTCTGCTCGTCATTTCACTTGCTCATTCCCTGCTTGTCTTCAGTTCTGGCCGGCACGCCTTGGCAGAGATGCTGGTTCCGGCCGTGGCCATGCTGGCGGTGATCAGCCTGTTCCTGAATGATGCAACCATACTCTTTCTGCCGCCAATCCTCATTGCAAGCAGTCTGCTCTTCCTGTTTGGTCGCACCCTGTTGCCGGGTGAGGAAGCGCTCATCAGCCAGCTTGCCCGGCGGCTGGAAGGGGAAGGTGACGAGGCGGTACTTCGCTATACCCGAAAACTTACCTGGATCTGGTGCCTGTTCTTCGCCGCCATGCTGATCGAGTCGGTTGTGCTGGCCCTGTTTGCCCCCATCGAGATCTGGTCACTCTTCACCAACCTGATCAACTACCTGCTGATGGTGGGGCTGTTCCTGGTGGAGCTTCTCTATAGAGCTGTTCGTTTTCGCCGCCTGCCGTCTCCTGGTGTTATTAAACAGCTCTTCAAGCGAGGTGAGCTACAGCAATGGGGGAAAGATTAAGGTGATCGTTAGGTAGGTTCAAAAGTCGACCTGGCCGCGGATCTGTATGAGTTGAGGCTCATCACCGTCATAAGCGCTGCCCGGCCGATCAACATCCAGTACATTGATGTAATTGGACATGAAACGGATATTGGCATTCGGGTACCAATTGAGTCCAAGGGTCAATAGGTCCTGTTGCCCTCCGGTGACATCCTCATCAGTGAGATCCAGATGACTGAAACGGAGTGCCAGCTCCCATGCCCCGGGACCGTTTCTACCCAGAGGCCGCTTTGGCACGACGCCCCGATATACCCCTCGTTGGTGACGGTACGGCCGGGTCTCACCGGTCAGAAAGTAGCTCGTATTAGCGTACCAACCATCGAAGTGCAACGCCGGGCTAGCGCCACGGCGGCGGGTTTCCGTGGCGATATATTCTGTTTGGAACGAGAAAGGGCCTAGCGCTGCGGCGGCTTCCAATCCGTAACGTAAGACCTCGTCCACTTCCGTGATGACACCCGTGTCGACAAAGCGAGTATCCGTGACGTGGGATTCCGGGCGCGCTCTGAATCGAATGCGTCCGTCATCGAATGATCGGTAAGCGGCAGCCATGCCGGTATGGAACCCCTGAGATTGCGCAACTAGGGGTGCGAATGTTGCGCGGCCGGTGAGCGCCCAACTCTCCTCGCGGCGCTCATCACCGCCGCCACCCTCGCCAAGGTCTCTATTGCTGAACAAGCCCGTGTTCAGAGACCACTTCCGCTGACTTGTGCGCAGACCTAAACCAATGCTGCGAGCCGGTGCGAGCGCCTGGGATACGGCTGCACGCTCCATGAAGGTTGTTTCCGTTATAGGAGTCGAACGTTCCAAGCCAAAGGGTTCCTTGAAATTGCCGGCAGTGATGAGGATCGGCCGGAAACCTCGGTACCTCAGGTAGTTGCTTTTCAGGTCGGCACCGCCTCCCGCAAAGTCCACCTCTGACTTGAACTGCCAATCGTCCCACAGGATTCCTCGCCATGATAAACGGCTGCTGCGAACCTCGGTGCCATTCTCGAGCTGCGATTTGTCCTGATCGTACCATGCGGCATCCACCAGCAGCCGTCCCCCCAGTTCAAAGCGGAAATCTCCGCCCGCGGAGCTGACCTCCAGGCCCTTACGGCCGAGGTGGACTTCAGCGCCAGCAGCGCTGCGCTCAGTCGACGCCTGGTATTGTGGAGGTTGCTCCTGAGGCTCCTTTGGATATTTAAGGGTGGGGGTGGTCTCTCCTTCAACCTCGGCCTTTCGGTCTTCTTCGAGCGTGGCGTTGTGCAGGGTTTCATAGGCCTCTTGACTGATCGTGCCATTGTCCCTGAGCACCTTGAGAAGTTCCAGCATGGCACGATTCCCTGCGTGGGCCGGGGCTGTCAAGGTGCAAAGCGATAGTAGCATTGGCGGCAGGAGCGCAAGCGCATACTGTGGCCTCGATATACTCATCCTGCCCCAAAGCCGGGTCAACATCGTACTGGACAAGTCCATGTCCAAGGAGTCGGGTAGAAAATCAGTGCCATTCTACTCTTCCGCTACTACGCTCTTAATCATGTAGCCCCCTGACTTTTCATCGGCTTCCAGTACCAGTAACTTGCGTGCTTGTGCTTCCTCGAGCAGTTTGCTGAAGGTACTGAATCCGTGATATCTCTCGTTGAAGCCTGGTTTACGGCGTTTCAGGGTCTGCTTGACCATGGAGCCCCAAACCGTCTCCATTTCACCTCGCTCCTGGAAAAGGTCTTCCACCGTGGCGATTAGTAGATCCAACGCCTCCTGTTTTTTCTTCTCCTCTTCGCTCGTTACCTGTTTCGGCATCTTCTTCTTTGCAGTCTTTTTGCTGGAGCTCTTACGTCGGCTGCGATTGGGCTTTTCGGCGTCACGCACCAGATCGTCATAGAAGATGAACTCATCGCAGTTGGCGGTGAGTAGGTCCGATGTGGATTGCTTCACACCGACACCGATTACGACCTTGTTATTCTCCCGCAACTTGCTGACCAGCGGTGAAAAATCCGAATCACCACTGATGATCACGAAGGTGTCGAGGTGCAGCTTGGTATAACAAAGGTCCAGGGCATCCACCACCATACGGATATCCGCCGAATTCTTACCCGATTGGCGCACATGGGGAATCTCGATCAATTCGAAGGCCGCTTCGTGCATGGTTGCCTTGAACTCCTTGTATCGGTCCCAGTCGCTGTAGGCCTTCTTCACCACGATATTGCCCTTGAGCAGTAACCGCTCTAGAACCTTCTGGATGTCAAAGGCCGCATAGTTCGCATCACGTACACCGAGAGCAACGTTCTCGAAGTCACAGAAAACAGCCATATTTTGCGTCGATTCAGTCATTCCAAGGTCCTCCTCCTCTGTTGCATGGCTAACCCGGCCCGCCACCATGCCCGCATACAACAGGCCAGCCGTTCGACCTGGGTGAACGGCTGACTATGCTGCAGACACACCGCCGGTATGCCCCGATGGGCCGACAAGCAGGTGGCGACAGCGGGACGTCGCGCAACGTGATCCAGGTCTAAGAATAAGGGTGAAATTTGAAGTAGTTTGCACAATAAGGCGAAAAAGATAAATTTGCCAGTAGTTCGGGGTGTGAGTGTTTATAGGGAGAGCCATGGAAGTGACTAGTACAGCTCTCCTTCCTTTCTATACGTTAGAGGAATATAAACATGCACAATCGTCGTTTTATAAGATACTTACAACTGTTTGTTATAGGAGTGGCTCTTCAGGGATTGCAGTTTAACCCCCTCGGATTATCTGTTGGACTCAATTCCGCCTTGGCCGCCGTCAGCCCGGAGGCACAGGAGGCCCACTCCTCGATCATGGAGTATACAGGACCTGAAACCTGTGTCAGTTGCCATGAAGTTGAAGCTCAGGAGGTGCATGGCTCAGTCCACTACCAGCAGACAGGCATGACGCCGAATGTCACGAATATCGCTGATACGGCGGGCAAGGGCGAGGATGCCTTCAACACCTATTGCGGTTCGATACGGACCTCGCCCTTCTTTACCTGCGCGGGTTGTCATGTAGGCAATGGCCTCCCTCCTGAACCTGATATGACGGCGGAGCAGCTCAACAATATCGATTGCCTGATGTGCCATCAGGATGACTATGCCAGGGTTGGCGCCCCCCCTTATGAAGATGTCTCCGTGGTGGGTGAAGATGGATTCCTCACCAACATTCAAATACCCGTGGAGGAGACTTTTCGGTTTATGCCCGATGAGTCAAAGATGACTGTCTCGATTCTTGAAGCGGCGCGCACCGTTCACCCCACCACGCGCAAAACCTGTCTGCGTTGTCATGCAGGCGCATCCGGCAGCAATGGCGGCAAACGCGGTGATCTCTCATTTGCTACCGTGGATCCACCCATCACCTCAGACATCCATATGAGTTCTCACGGTGAAGACCTGACCTGCTCAAATTGTCACAGTGCAGAGAACCATCGCTTTAAAGGACGTGGCCTGGATCTGCGGCCTAACGATGTGGCGGATCGTTTTACCTGCGCGGAGTGTCACACCGATGAGCCTCACAACGACTTTTCTGGCACCAAAGCCGACTCCATGGACCGTCATGCAACAAAGGTTGCCTGCCAGACTTGCCACATCCCTGAATTCGCGAAGGATATCAGCACCGAGCTGGTCCGCGACTGGACCCACACACACTTTTCTGCGGCGGCTTGTGGTGGACGTGGCGGCTGGCTGCCCAGTGAGGTACGCGCATCGAATGTCGTGCCGACCTATCGCTGGTTCGATGGCACCAGCGAAGTCTATGTGCTGGGTCAGGTCCCCAGTGAAAACGCAGATGGCGAAAAGGCCTTTGGCGTGCCACATGGGGCGGTGGACTCAGGTGACGCAAAGATCTACCCAATGAAGGAGCATCGTTCGGTTTCAGCCCAGCATGATGCCTCAGGGTTGATGATTCCTCATTCGACCTTTACCTTCTTTACCCAAAACAGTTTCACTGAGGCGGTCCTCGACGGCATGGCACAGGAGGGTTTGGAAGGTAGTTATTCACTGGTGGATGTGCATACCTACCAGACCATCAATCATGGGGTCGAGGACGAGGCTAACGCCTTGTCCTGTAGCGATTGCCACGAGACCACTACCCGCATTGATCTGCAAGGTGAATTGGGTTATGGATTGAAGGCTACTGAGCAAGAGGTCTGCACTCAGTGTCATAAGTATGAAAGGAGCGAAGGGTTCGACAAAAACCACGTAAAGCATGTTACGGATAAACGCATCGATTGTTCCGCCTGTCACAGCTTCTCCCGGCAGGAGCGGGGCCTGAATCCAGACCTGACTGCATTCATAAAGGATTAACAAGCATCGAGGGATCTCTACCGCAGTTTGTAGAGATCCCTTGCCCGCTACTCACAAAAAAGCAACTTCTTTGCGTTAAGATCCTGACTTTATCGATGGTATTGAAATAGGCCTCGAAATAGCCATTCGCATCGGCTTGGGTCACTGCAGCTTCACCCAGCATGTCGAATGAGTAGGAGTAGTCGGCCGTATATAATCCCAGTTTTAGTGGGGTTTTGTTTGCATTTACATCCTTGGTAATTCGCCTATTCTGGTAAGTGTAGTAATCGTTAGTGTTCTAACAACAGAGGAGCGGAATCATGCAAGACCTTGAGATGTTATCGAATAAAAACCATGAATCATTCTCAAGCATAAGCCGCCGAGAGATGCTTCTTGGATTAGGTGCGGCAGCTACAGTTGCTTACGCAGGAACCGCGGTTTCTGCCATGCCAGGACACGATCACAGCAAGCATTCAGCACAGCTTCCAGATGTATTGAATGCAGCCAATAACTGCATCGATAAGGGGCGTCGTTGTATTGCGCACTGCCTTGTATCCTTTGTGGAAGGTGATGTGAAATTGGCGGTCTGTGCCAGTAAGGTACATGAAATGCAGGCCATCTGTGGCGCCTTTTCTTATCTCTTGACAGCAAATTCGGGTTATACCAAGGCGTATGCCAATATTTGTGCAAAGGTTTGTCAGGACTGTGAAAAGGAATGCAGAAAACACGAAGAGCATATCGAATGCAAAGATTGTGCTGAAGCCTGTGCTGAAATAGTGGATCAGATAAAACTCAGACTTACCTGATTCGTTTGTACACTTAATAAAAATCGGGTTAAAGAGGTTAAAGAGAGGTTAAAGGGGCCAGAGTATAAGGATTAAATGGGCCAGGCTAGAATTAATTACCAATCATGTAATTAATTATTATCCCTGTCGTGTATGGTCATATTAAATCCGACCCTGGCATCTTTTGCTCTCTCTCCAGGAGATGCTTAGTCAGTGGAGCTTTTAGTAATCTTCAAGTCCCAGAGATTGATAGATGGCCTGTATAAATGCAGGCAGATCTCCAGGTTGACGTGAAGTAATCAGATTGCCATCCACTACAACCTCTCGGTCCTGATAAAGAGCGCCTGCCACCTTCAACTCTTCTGCAATAGACCGGTAGCCGGTGACTGTCCGTCCGGCAAGCAATCCAGTGGCAATCAAGATCCATGGTCCGTGGCATATGGCCGCGACAGGTTTATTCATTTACATACTCTTCACAGCCAATACTGAACGGCTTGTTGGGGTAGGCCCAATAATGTGATGGACTGACTTGAAGTTCTCAAGTCAGTCTTTGCCCTCCTTTGTGTAGGGCACATGGTCCGGTGCGACGGCGCCACCCGAAATGATGAAGTTCATGGCCTCGTCCATGCTCCAGTCGGTGGACACGAGTTTGTCGATCGGCACGATCTCCAGGTAACCCGATGTTGGGTTCGGCGTGGTTGGCACATAGACTGCCGCCAGTTCCTGACCGCTTTGTTTGTCCACCATGGTGCGGGTGACGAATCCGACCGTCTTCATCTCCGGCGAGGGGAATTCGATGAGCACGACCTGTTGCACCTTTTCAGGCTTTTTCTGTAGCGCAGAGATGAGCTTTTTTACCAGACCGTAGACGTTCTGGATCATGGGCAGGCGCTCGACAGTGGCGTCGAAGGCGTTGAGCAAGCGGCGTCCAATCACGCGGCTCGCGAGCCAGCCGACCAGATAGAGGCCCAGGAGCATGAAAATTACGGCCAATGTATTTTGAAACCAGGGTGCCAGAAGCCAGTGGGCGACTGAAGGATATTCGTCCTGTATGCTTCGGGAAAAGACCCGCACCCAGGGCGTCCCCAGCTTGGAGAGTTGTTTAAAGGCATACTCGAAGATCAGCCAGGTCACCCAAAGCGGGATAAGCGTAATCACGCCGCTCAAAAGATAGCGCTGGATGTGCAGCGTACGTGCTTTCTTGCCGGCCATGGGTCTCTTAGAGGCAGCCAAGTGAAGAGGTCATCATAACGCAAGTAGTTGTCGAATGGATTACACCATTTCTCAAAGCAACTATTCTTATAGTTACTAAACAGTTCATAGGATAACCGACATGATCCTCCGTGGGTGTCGGTAGCAAGGATGCTACCGTCAAGCCTACAGG
>JBDLIF010000042.1:0-11535 GCA_039714955.1 Pseudomonadota bacterium
TAATGGCATTGAATTCAACGCCATATGATTGCCCCCACCCTAGCCCTCCCCCGCAGGGGGAGGGAATGACCTTGTTTCTGGACGGACACTAACTAGTCATCACCCATAGTTTTTTATTTATGACTAGGAGCAACGAAGCATCTGCGCATTTCCGGCCCTTTGCCCAATTTACAGGCGAGGTCAAGCCAATCCCCTTAGCTGCAGAAATTCCTCGATCAGATTCCCCAAACCTGGCGTGCCAACTTCGGCAAACTCGTAACGAGCACGCACAATGGGCTTGTCGATGTCGATGTCGATCAGGGCACCGAGGTCGCAGGGGGTGGCCGAGACCACCACTTCGGCATCGGATGCATTGATGGTATCTTGCAGGGCCTGGAGTTGTGATGGGTGATAGCCGACCGCCGGGAGCACCTGGCCGATGTGCGGGTATTGGGCATAGACCCTGGCGATCTCAGCCACGGCGGCCGTGCGAGGATCGATGATCTCGCCCGCCTGGGCCTGAGTGGCGGCCACATAGCCCGCACCATACGGCATGCCGCCGTGGGTGATGGTTGGCCCGTCCTCCACGATGATCACCCGTTTGCCGGTGACCGCTCCAGGGTCATCCAGGGTGACCGGTGAGGAACCACGCACGATCCTCGCCCTGGGGTTGATGCATTTTACGTTTTCAGTCACCTGTTGGACGTCGGCGTCAGCAGCGGAATTGATCTTGGCCACCAACACGATATCGGCCATGCGCAGCACCGCCTCGCCGGGATGGTGGCTGGTCTCGTGGTTTGGCCGGAGCGGATCGACCAGCACGATGTGCAGGTCGGGACGAATGAAGGGGAAATCGTTATTGCCCCCATCCCACAGGATGACATCGGCCTCCGCCGCGGCGCGTCGGGTGATCTCGGCATAATCGACCCCGGCATACACAACATTACCGAGCGCCAGATGGGGCTCGTACTCCTCCCGTTCCTCGATAGTGCATTCCGCGGTATCCAGGTCTTCTGTACTGGCGAAACGTTGTACGGCTTGTCGCTCCAGGTCGCCATAGGGCATGGGGTGGCGGATCACCGCCACCTTCAGGTCATGCTCCTTTAACCTGCGCGACAGCCAGCGGGCGGTCTGGGATTTACCGCAGCCGGTCCTGACCGCGCAGACCGCGATGACCGGTATGCTTGACCGGATCATGGTGTGTTCGGGCCCCAGCATCAGAAAATCGGCGCCGGCCGCCAAAACGATGGAGGCCTTGTGCATGACCCGGGCGTGGCTGATATCGCTGTAGGCCAGGATGACCTGGTCGATTTTCTGCTCACGGCAGAGCGCTGCAAGCTCGGTTTCAGGCACAATCGGTATCCCGTCAGGGTAGAGATCGCCCGCGAGCATGGGGGGGTAGCGGCGATCGGCTATTTTTGGAATCTGCGTCGCGGTGAAGGCGGCCACCTGAGTGGCTGAATCCCCTCGATAAACCAGATTGAAATTATGAAAATCACGCCCGGCGGCACCCATGATCACGATGCGATTGGGCGTTGTTTTTTCCGACATTGATTCATTGTCTCATAAGGCCGTCAAAAGATACTCAGGGAACGCTTCAACTAAGTATAGAAAATGGTACAGCTGTGTCCCCAGAATTCGCCGAAAAATCAGCAATGATTCGCATGGACTCATGCGTAAAGTCAATGCCTTATTCTCGTCTTTTGATTAACCTGTTTTTCTATTAATGGAGTAATGTGAAGAATCTTAGAACACAGGCATCGATTTGCAGGTATCTAGATGATTCGGCTAAGAAAAGATCCTTGAGGAGGATTTATCATGACAATCAAGCTTTCTTCAACCCTGTCCCAGTTCTCGCGATCGATTAGGTTCGCTTTGGGTGCCGCGTTCTGTGTGGCGGTCGGTGCAACCCCCACCTTCGCGGGGAACATCATCGATATCAGTGACGGTACGCTCGGTCCGGCGGATATACAGGCTGCCGCCATGAGCCGAGCCAGGTCGATGACCAAGTCAGCCACTAAGCTCACATTCGGACTCGATACCCTCAACAGCGAGTTTCAGGCCTTCCAAAAAGCCGTAAGAGAGGGTAAGGCCGTAGCCGGTACTTTTGTCAGCAAAATGACTATGGCCAGGATCGTCGATCAGCGAGTGGTGATCGATGCGGTCGCCGCGGATGATCCCCAGTCGCTCAAACGTGCCTTGGAGGCGTTGGGCGCGGAGGTCAAGGGTATGGCGGGCCGCATGATCTCTGTCCATATGCCCTTGGAGCGGCTTCCCGTGCTGGAAAATCTCCCGATGTTGCAGTTTACTCGCCTTGCCTTGGCGACCACCCGGACCGGCAGTGTGACCAGCCAAGGGGACGAGGCGCAAGGCTCGGACCTGGCCCGGCTGGACTTCGGCGTTGACGGTACGGGCTCCACTGTCGGCGTACTCTCCGATAGCTTCGACTGCGCCGGCACTGGCGGTGGCTATGCGGCCGACATCGACAGCGGTGACCTCCCGGCGGGGGTCAATATCCTCGACGACATTAACATGGGCTGTATCGATGAGGGACGCGCCATGGCTCAGATCGTCCATGATGTGGCCCCAGGCGCTGGATTGGCCTTCCACACTGCGTGGAATGGAGAAGCTGACTTCGCCCAGGGCATCCTGGATCTGGCCAATGCCGGTTCCGACATCATCGTGGACGACATCATCTATTTCGCGGAGCCCATGTTCCAGGACGGTGTCATTGCCCAGGCGGTGGATCAGGTGGATGCACAGGGCATACCCTACTTCTCCTCCGCCGGCAACAATGGCCGCGAGGCCTATGAGGCCCCCTTCATAGACTCCGGTCTGACCGGTCCGGTTGGTGGTGACTTGCATGATTTCGATCCCGGCCCGGGAGTAGACACCCGTCTCGAGATCTCACAGAACGCCGATACTATCTACATCATGCAGTGGCAAGACCCTTACTTCTCGGTCAGCGGCCCACCCGGCGCGAGCACCGATCTGGACATCTGTTTTTATTCCCCGCCAAGTGCTCTAACTCCCATAGGATGCGTAACCGATGACAACATCGGTGGCGATCCCATCGAGGGCGCCAGCCTCGGTGGTGCCTTGAATCTGGAGATCTCGGTCGAAAGGAGCAGTGGTTCAGATCCGGATCCTGTTAAGATGGTCATGTTCGGTAATATTACATTCGTTGACACCTACGTTGGCATCAACGCAGGTAGTGTCTATGGCCATAGCAATGCAGCGGGCGCCAACGCCGTCGGGGCCTCTGCCTATTTCCTCACCCCTGCGTTTGGTGAGGATCCTCCGGTCTTGAACTACTACTCATCCGCGGGCAATACTCCCATCCTATTCGATACAGCGGGTAACCCGATCCTGGAGGTCCGCGAAAAGCCGGAGTTCACCGCTCCCGACGGCGGCAACAACACCTTCTTCGGCGGCGATTATGAACCCGACGGCTGGCCGAATTTCTTCGGCACCTCCGCAGCTGCTCCGCACGCCGCCGCCGTGGCCGCCCTGATGCGTGAGATGGAACCGGCCCTGACGCCTGTCGCAATCACGGCGCGGCTTCAGGACACGGCTGTCGACATCCTTGAACGTGAAACCCTTGGATTTGGTGGCCCGCGGGTAGCCATTGATGAGGACTATGACAACGATAGCGGCTCCGGCCTGATCGATGCCCAAGAGGCGCTTATCCCACCTGAAGAGTGCAACCTCATAGCATCCCCGATGACACTCGATTTCGGTGCGGTATTGTTCGGAGAGACCAGCACCGAGATCGTGGAATTGCAGAATTCGGGGATTGTGGCCTGTAATGTTTCCGAATTGTATGTGATAAACGAATTTTGTTTGATAGGCACTGGGTTTGCACTTAACCTTGCCGCACCTACACCGCCTTTCCCCGTTGATGCTGGGGGCAGTGTTTCCATTCCGGTGGATTACTCACCGTGTGAAGAAGTCGGTGCTGACACTGGCACGCTGGTTGTTATGAGCGATGATCCCGATAACCCTAAAATCGAGGTCACCCTGATTGGAGATGTCATCCCGCCGGAAGCGGACCTGTCTATCACAAAGACGGATTCACCGGACCCCGCAAAGATAGGTAGTGACCTGACGTACACCATTACGGTCACCAATCAAGGACCCGATACGGCAACAGGCGTTATCATGACCGATAAGCTGCCATCCAGAACCGCATTTGTCTCAGTGATCACAAGCCAGGGTAGTTGCTCAGGTACCAATACGGTGATCTGTGATTTAGCCAGCCTTGCTGCTGACTCAAGCGCGGTCGTTGAAATTATTGTCAAACCCACAAAGCAGGGGCGGTTGTTAAATACGGCAGCGGTAGAAGCGGTCGAGGATGATCCTGATTCCTCGAACAACAGCGCAACCGAAATAACTCGAGTGCGTAACGCGAGACCATAGATTTACGCCGGACATAGAGCAAGTTTAGGCAAGATTTCCATGCAAAAAATACAAGCCACCTGGGGAGCAGGTGGCTTGTTCTTCAGTCTCAACCCGGGCTACTTGCTATCCGATAAAAAGATAGGAGTAATAGCCGGAGTAAACAGGCTTAGTCAGCAGTAAAATCAACTCCATTACGTAGTTGATGCTTGGGCATCATCCGGCTAGTGTACTGGGGTTCACTCTATCTCTCATAGAGTCCCTATAGGCTGAAATATCCAATCTACTGACCTCCATGTTATTGCGCTCTAAACAGGCTCAGTGGTTCGAGACCTACGTGCCACGGTCCAAGACAGTCTCTGTGCTGAATGCGCTTGCGGGTACTGGCGTGGTCGAATTGGAATCAGACTCCGAACTTGCCCAGCCACTGGATCTGCAGCAGGTTCGTGAAGCCGTATCGGAATACAATCATCTGGTCCACCGATACAGAGAGCTGTTTTCCGATATTGTGCCTCTCCCCTCTCCTGTGTTGAAGGCACCGGAGCAGATGGCGGCGGAGGCATTAAACTGCATAAGGGCCTGGTGTAAATCGGCTGATGATTTGCTGGTGATGCAGCTCCAGCTGGAAGCTGTAAGACAAAATCTACTCCTGTTACAAGCCTGTCTAACGGCGTTACATGGCTCCTCGTCTGCTGTCCCCCAACTGTCCCACCAGAGTAAATACCTCTATAAGGGTGTTTTCGCCTGTCCCACCACACACCACCTTGAGGCCAATATATGTGCCGCGGTGGACGAATTCGTCCCAGGAGAGGAGTACAATTTCTATTTCGTAGCGGATTTACCGGTTAACCAGGCGGTCATTGAAAAGACCTATCGCTCCGAGTCCTGCCTGCACATCGATGTGCCCGGCTGGCTGTCGCCCCTGCCAAGCAAGCAAAGGTTTCAGGTCGGTAGGCGGATCGATAAGATCGAGTCGCGTATCAAAGCGTGCACATTGGAATTGGAAAGTCGTAAGCAGGATCCAAAACTGGCCACTGCAATCGAAAACATGAAATTGTTAGCCTGGTATGCAGACCAAGCTGAGGAGTTGTCCGGAGACCAAAAATTTTGCCACGTGACAGGCTGGACCACGGTTCAAGGGTCGGAGGATTTACAGCGGGTCTTGGAACAGGTTGGCATACAGGTGACCGTCCGATTCTCTCAAGCACCCGAAGTCCGCACCCCACCCGTGAGCATGCTGCTGCCAACATGGGCGCATCCCTTCCTGCTCTTCGTCGACATGCTGGGAACACCGGACACGAACGAAGTCAACCCTGGATTGTTGTTGCCACTGATGGTACCCCTGCTCTTTGGCTACATGTTTCCCGACGTTGGTCATGGGCTGATGATAGCCTTGTTCAGTGCACTACTTTATAAGCGCTGGCCTCAAGGTCGCTTTCTCATACCCTGCGGGGTATCCGCCATGCTCTTTGGCATCGTATTTGGGGAGGTTTTTGGTTTGGAGGGCCTCTTGGAGCCGCTCTGGTTCAAGCCTCTCGAAAACCCATTTATGATTTTAATTCCACCCATTCTATTTGGTATCGGCCTCATGTTACTGGGCTTGGTATTCAATGGCATTGAGGCCTTCTGGCGTGGCGAGGTCAAATCCTGGTTATTGCGTGATGCTGCCGTGCTGGTGATGTATGGAGCAGCCTGTGTGTGGATTTTCTACCCAAGGATTCTTTGGCTCGTAGTCTTGGCGTTGGTTTGGTTTTTGCTGGGGCAGCTCTATCTATCGTTGCATGACAAGCTAGCACGTTTGGCAATCAATCTCGCACTGCTGATTCAGAGTATGTTGGAGCTACTGCTGAATACCCTCTCTTTCCTCCGTGTGGGGGCATTTGCTCTCGCACATGCGGCGCTGTCGGCGGCTATTCTGCAAATAGCGGATGGTATCGCCAATCCCACGGCTCATCTAGTGGTCCTGATCCTTGGACATATACTGATTGTTGTACTGGAGGGGATGGTGGTTTTTGTCCAGACCACACGGCTTGTTCTGTTTGAATTTTTTACGCGCTTTCTTGAGGCTGAGGGACGCATATTTCGCCCATTACCCAGCCCACCGAAAAGCCCCGAAGGGAAAACATAACCCATAAAAGGCTGATGACAATAGACGGAGCCGGTCAACAAGAAAGCAGATGTTGACAGGTTTTTGTTTGGCCCGATAGGGGAAACCTATCCGTGATGGGTATAATGCATCACATGCACTCGTTGGGAGATAGGCATTTGTTACGATCCGCGTTACTTGGGAAGGTTTCATTCTGGCTCATCGTCATTGGGGTGATGGCCCTGATGACACCGGAACCGGCATGGCCTGAATGGCTGGCAAGGATGGTGCTTTCAACCGGTATCGCTTTAGGTGTTACCACCATTGGCATAGGGCTTTGGAACAAAAGAGCGCAAAAGAGGAGGAAGGACTAAACCCTTTGCTGAGGCGCAGAAAAAAGGGCCATGATGTTGCTGTTTCATGGCCCTTAAGCGGTAGAGAGGAGACCGACTAAATCATCATGTCTGATAGATCGGCTGCCGATAAAAATGCAGAGCTGGCATGCCTACTGGACACTCCCGAACGATCTATCGATAGCGCCGGCCGGGACAGGGAGGCCGGCCAACTGGCAGCCTTGAGCCACAGGGCCAGCAGGGAAGAGGACATAGAGATATTTCATCCCCCCTTTGTGGTGAAATTTCTCATCCAGGGCATCATGCAGTTCGCGTGCATTCACATCAGGTGCGTCGTGCTTGGAAAAATACTCCTGCAGGGCGCGTAACAGCTCCAGATGATCCTGCTCGAGTTCAACCCCTTGCTGCCGAGCCATCTGTATGGCATCACTTTCACTCCAGTCGAATGGTGCATAGGGGTAACTCGGGTTTTCTGCTGTGAAGGAGCTGGGATTGGTGAATTGGGACATGGCTATTCTCCTCTTGTGTAGTTGCTTCTGCTTGTACTCCATCAATATAACCTTGTTGGAGTACAAGCACCTGTTATCATGTGGAAAGGACTAAACCAATAAAAACACTTGGTTATAATCATAGACGATTTTGCTGGTCTGTCTGTATATTTACAGCATCTGAAAACAGCATCAAAATCCTGGTTATTAGGTTGAAGGAGTACTATGTCTCAGGTCCTTGCCAGCGAAGCTGAGTTTACCGGCTTTATTCAGCGTCATCAGCCGAGTAGCCCGGATGGGGTCTTGCGAAATCCGGAAGGTTAGTCAGACCCTCTCCAGGCTAGTATTGTGGTGGCTTGTCGAGAAGATCGATGCCGGCTTAAGCCGTTCATTGTGGGTGGCTGAAACGAATAAGCTCCGGAAAATCCGGACAGAAGGTATCGGCTTGCGAAGTGTCTCCTGTGTCCAGTGCGGCGTCACACACGGCGGTGTTCGGGCAATGCTTGCATCTATTCAGCAGGACCTCCACCTCCATGTGGCGTACTTTGCGGATATAGCACATGGGGCTCATGCCTAGACAATCGAGCATTCGATGAATGCGCAACCCGTCGATCCTTTTTTTCAGGTCCTCCCGATAGGAGAGGATAAACCTGAGATTTTGTATACATAGATAGACCATGCCGCAAAAGGAGGCACTGAAGATGAGTCCTACAACCACCAGTAGAAGCAGCTCTAAACTACCAATGAGTTCATTAATGATCATGGAATTATTCACCTCCATGTGGTTGAAAAATCAAGCGGACTGAGAACCATGAATTTACTGCCGTATACGAGAAGTCACAGGAAAAAATGCCCCGCGGCATCCTCTTGCTAACAATAATGCGAATCTAATTCTTATTGTTCCATAATCACTATGATCTATTTGGATTGGATTGCCAATCCAGGAATACCCTAGTTGAGTCAAGGAGTATCCCAGTATTATTAGTTGCAATTACCTTCGGGCAGATCCATACCTCTATCTCCGCGGCCAGTAACCACAGGCTCACGTTTTGAGCCTGTGCTTGAGGTATAGTGCAGTCCATGAATTTTCTTTCTCTACTACCGGTCTGGCAGCAGGCTGCCCTTGGTTTTACTCTGTTATTCGTTGTATTACTCGTCTGGTGTCTGCGCTGGCTATGGCGCATCCTGCAACAACAGACACACACGGAGCGGGAACGTGACCTGCGCATGCAGTTGCTGGAGGAGCGGTTGCGCGAGCAGGAACGCATCGTCCTGAGGGGACAGGCGGATCTGCGGGATCAGCTGAGTGAAAAGATCATCAAGGGGGCATTGGCCCAGCAGCGCACCCTGCATGGTATGCAGCAGTTGTTGCTGGAGCGCTCCGACAAGCTCTATCAGGGGCTGGAGCGGCGTTTTGCTGAGATGCAGGCCCATCTGATGGAGGATGCAGGCAAGTTGCGGATCGACCTGTTGGAGCACTTCGAGACCCTGCGGAAGCGCGTCACCGAAAACCTCTCCGAAGGGCGTCTGGCGCAGCAGGAGAAACTGGCCGAGCTGCGGGAGGGGTTGTCTCAGTCGCTGATGCGTCACCGTGAGGCCTTCGACGAGCGCCAACTGGAGACGATGAGGGCCCAGCAGGAGGCGCTGCGGTCCGGTATGGCCGAGGTGCGCAAACAGGTGGGCGAGGCCTTAATACAGCATGCCGACAGCCTGGGCAAGCGGGTGGAGGGGCTGACCGAGAGCACCGACCAACGCCTCAAGGAGATCAGCGGCCAGGTGGAAAAGCGTCTCAGCGAGGGTTTCGAAAAGACCACCGAGACCTTCACCCAGGTGCTCACCCACCTGACCCGCATCGACGAGGCGCAGAAGCGGATCACCGAGCTCTCCAGCAATGTGGTGAGTCTGCAGGAGGTGCTCTCCGACAAGCGTTCCCGGGGTGCCTTTGGCGAGGTGCAACTGAATGCCCTGATACGCAATGTGATGCCGGAGTCGGGTTTCGCCCTGCAGCATACCCTGAGCAACGGCAAGCGGGCCGACTGCGTGCTGTTTCTGCCAGATCCGACCGGCAATGTGGTGATCGACGCCAAGTTCCCGCTGGAGACCTACCAGCGGATGCAGGATGACCAGTTGCCGGAGTCGGAGCGCGGCAAGGCGCAACGCCAGTTCCGCCAGGACATCAAGAAACACATCGACGATATCGCCAGCAAGTATATCCTTCCGGCTGAGACCTCGGACGGGGCGGTGATGTTCATCCCGGCGGAGGCGGTCTTTGCCGAGATCCACGCCCACTTCCCGGACCTGGTGGAGGAGGCCTTCCGTCGCCGGGTCTGGCTGGTGTCACCCACCACCATGATGGCGATTCTCACCACGGCACGGGCGGTGCTCAAGGACGCCGCCACCCGGGAGCAGGTACATGTGATCCAGCGGCACCTGCGGGAGCTCTCCAAGGATTTCGGCCGTTTTCAAAGCCGCATGGACAATCTGGCCCGGCATATCTCTCAGGCACATCAGGATGTCAGCGATGTGAATATCTCAGCACGTAAGATCAGCGGGCGTTTCGAGAGGATCGAAAAGGTGGAGCTGGAGGATGAGCCGGGAGCGGATCTGCCGGTATTTCGTAAAAAGGCATTGCCGGATCATCAGCAGGATGGCTGAGATAAACAACTCCAGTCAATAAACAACAATACCCGCTAAGGTTGTTACGCCGTTGTCAAACGATGCTAGCTGGTAGCGCATCCTTGTTTTCAAGTTTTGGAATTTAAAATAGGCGCCGTTGTTTTGCAAAAATGTGTCAATGATTACCTATATGATTACAGACTGCTTCACAGTGTTTCAGGCTGTTTCAGTGCTATTGTTTCATCAGCTCCTCAATGCTTGAATGAGGTTGTATAGCATATAAGTAAGCGCACCGTGCTTTCTGATCCTCAGATACACACGAGTATTAGCTCAACTATCGAAGTCTCAATTGATGATTAAGGAGCGGGAAAAATGCTGAAGGTACTGAAAAAAAGGTTTGTCGTTATCGATACGATCCTTATGGCGGCATCAATCATATGGTTTATTTCAGTGATGATCGCTACTCTGAGTTGACCATCATGATGGATTAAAGGTGCCACGAATTTATTCCTGGCAGTTGCGCAAATATGCGCGCCCCTTTAACCCATCAAGCCTCCGGCAAACAGATTAATCGACGCCGTACACCGCCGAGGCATCACCCACCAGTTGTGCCGTTTCGTTACCAGAGAGGTCCATGGCCGCGTCCATGGTGGCGGTTCTAGCGCCGGCGAAGTCGGTGTCGGGTGTCATGTACGCGCTCAATGCACGGTAGAAGACCTGTTCGGCTTTACCCCTTCCGATTGCCGTGACCAGCTCTCCCGTGGAGGCATGGGGTCCTCTGCAACATAGACTACGAGCATGGTTTCGGCCTGCAGTCGCCCGTGAATTCCCTCTACTCTTTTGACCAGCCCCTCGGCAGACTTGGCGCTGATCGAAGACTTTGTGTCCACAGGTCCGACCCGGCGGTATGCATCCGTGACACCGATGACTGATAATGGCTGCTTGTCAGGGCAACTCAGCATTCCGCAGTTCCATACGGGATTTCTCGAGTGCGGACTCAAGCAGTGTCTGGTACTGCTCCACGGAGTTGTAACCGATGATGGGGCCGGTGAGCGGTGAACCCTCATTGTCAAGAATCATCAGTGTAGGTGTGGCAAAGACCTTATAACGATCTTTGAACCGCCGGCTGCGTATCGAATCACCATCGAAATCGGTCATCTTGCCGCCGCTATTGATATCGATCTCCCGAACCACGGCGAGACGATTCTCATGGTCGTCAAGGAACAGGGGTTCCAGCACCTCATGCTTGAGTTTTTCACAGTAGCTACACTCAACGGCGGTGAATAGGACCAGGATGGGTACCTGGGTCTCCCGGGCGATTTTGGCGGTCAGGCTCCAGTCTTTCTCGGTGCATTGCTGCATGGAGCCCGAAACGAGGGAGGATAGGGAGAAGAGCAACAGTGTCGCGAGAATTGAGTACAGCTTATTCATGGCATTCAGTCCATCAATCCATCTGAATACTTAGAATATCAGAATATATTAATATTACAAATAATATTTAGGGTTTTCCCTTATTTTTAGGTGATTAGCCCCATCTCTCAGCTGATATCTTACGAAAGGGCGATGGGGATAGGTTGGCGAAACCCTCGGTGGCATGGATGCCGCCGTGGAGCGT
>JBDLIF010000043.1:0-11403 GCA_039714955.1 Pseudomonadota bacterium
TGCTCATGGGCGCCCTGTCCGGCGCAGCCACAGAGAGCGGTCAGGCAAGCCAATAGGGTAATAAATACGTATTTTCTGGTCATGTCGGATCCTCGTAGAAACTAGATTCTCCATAAAATCACTATAGCAGACCAGGTGCAGTAGCATGTTTTTACAAAAATTTACGTTGATAAAGCCACGTGCCGTCTGGCGGATGTCGGCGCAGTGTGGATTTCACTGACTCACTTGCACCACATTGTAAAAGTGATTGTAACTATTCAGCATGTATGATTGAGCAGTAAGATCATACTGTTTTCAGGTACTTCTTAAAGAAGTGTCTGCAGCATGGATGCTGTGGTCAAGCCTACAAGGACGTATTCACGGCGACTTCTTTAAGAAATACCTGAAAGCAGTGACGAACTTGTGGTGAAGCTGAATAGTTACAAGTGATTAAGCCATAACCTGAACGACTGTTCGGCCGTGGGTCTTGCCGTTCAGCATCTGCTCAAAGATCTCGGGTAGCTTCTCGAGTTCGACAGTCTGGTTGACGATCTCATCCAGGTGTCTGGGATGCAGGTCCGTGGCGAGCCGCTGCCACAACTCCTGGCGAATCTCATGGGGGCAGCCGGCGGAATTGATGCCGAGCAGGCTGACGCCCCGCAGGATAAAGGGCATCACTGTCATGTTCAGTTCATGTCCCCCCGCGAGACCGATGGAGGCGATGCTGCCCCAGGGTTTGACACTCCGGATGATGCCCGCGAGCAACTCTCCACCGACGTTGTCCACCGCACCGCCCCAACGGCCCTTCTCCAGGGCATGATGACCGGTCTTGGCCGCTTCCCGGCTGATCACCTCCTGTGCCCCCAGATGTTCAAGATAACCCTGCTGCGACCGTTTGCCGGTAACCGCGGTGACCTCATAACCTTCACCATCAAAGATGTTGACCGCAAAGCTGCCTACACCTCCAGTGGCACCCGTGACGAGGATGGGTCCCAGCTCTGGTCGCTGACCATTGGCCTCCATGCGGTAGAGTGCCAGGGCCGCGGTAAATCCCGCCGTGCCAATCGCCATGGATTCGTAGGGGCCTAAGCCCTCAGGCATGGGGATGACCCAGTCAACGGGTACCTTGAGATATTCGGCATAGCCCCCGTCCTGGCTGGTGGAGAGATCATATCCAGTGACTATGACCTGATCCCCCTCCTTGAAGCGCCTGTCATGACTGATTGCCACCTCACCACTGGCATCGATCCCGCCGGTAAGGGGAAAGTGACGGAGGATCCGTCCCCTGCCGGTGCCGGCCAGCGCATCTTTGTAGTTGACGCTGGAGAAGCGTACCCGAATCAGGATCTCGCCATCCCCTGGTTCCTGCAGTTCAAGCTGCTCGATGCTCGCGGCGTGTTGCCCATTTTCCTGCCGGATGCGGAAGGCCTTATAGAGTGACATGCATTGCTCCATTACTGAGTTACTACGGGTATCTTGCCGATTTTCGCCCGCCACTCGGCAGGACCGGTCTGATGTACCGAGTTACCCCGGCTGTCTACCGCCACGGTGACCGGGAAGTCCACCACCTCGAATTCACGCATCGCCTCCATGCCCAGCTCCTCGAAGGCGAGGACGCGCGAGCTGCGAATTGCCTTGGAGACCAGATAGGCGGCCCCGCCGACGGCCATTAGATAGGCGCCCCCATGTTGTTTGATCGACTCGATGGCGAGCGAACCGCGTTCCGATTTGCCGACCATGCCGAACAGTCCCAGCTCTCCCAGCATCATCTCGGTGTACTTGTCCATGCGGCTGGCGGTGGTAGGGCCGGCGGGACCCACCACTTCGTCACCTACCGGGTCGACCGGGCCGACGTAGTAGATGAAGCGGCCGTGTAGATCTATACCCTCGGGTAGGGGCTCATTCCTCGCCAGCAGATCGGCGATACGCCTGTGGGCGGCATCCCGGCCGGTGAGCAGTCTACCGGAGAGCAGGATCAGCTCACCGGGTTGCCACTGGGCAATCTGGGCTTTACTGATATTGTTCAGATCGACCCGACGGGCGTTTGGTGCCGCCTGCCAGGTGACCGCCGGCCAATCTTCCAGTCTTGGCGGTTCGAAACGGGCCGGGCCACTGCCGTCCAGCCTGAACTCGATGTGGCGGGTAGCAGCGCAGTTGGGGATCATGCCGACGGGTAGGGAGGTGGCATGAGTAGGAAAGTCGTTGATCTTCACATCCAGTACCGTGGTCAGCCCCCCCAGCCCCTGGGCACCTATTCCCAGGGCGTTGACCTTGTCGAAGATCTCCAGGCGCAACTCCTCCTTGCGGTTGCGGGGGCCGCGGGCCTGCAGCTCGTGGATGTCGATGGGCTCCATCAGGGACTCCTTGGCCAGCAGCATGGCCTTCTCCGCCGAACCGCCCACGCCGATGCCGAGCATGCCCGGGGGACACCAGCCAGCGCCCATCCGGGGGAGTTGCTCCAGCACCCACTCCACCAGAGAGCCGGATGGATTGAGCACCGTGAAGCGGGATTTGTTCTCCGAGCCCCCCCCCTTGGCCGCCAGCTTGATCTCAAGCTCATCACCCTCGACCAGCTCCATGTGAATGATCGCCGGGGTATTGTCCTGGGTGTTGCGGCGCACGCCTAAGGGGTCATCCACCATGGAGCAACGCAGGATGTTGTCTGGATGGGCATAGCCCTGGCGCACGCCTTCGTTGACCATGTCACTGATACTGAGCCGACCATCCCACCGGATACCCATGCCCACCTTGAGAAAGACCACCACCATGCCTGTATCCTGGCATATCGGGCGCCGACCCTCAGCACACATGCGGGAGTTCACCAGAATCTGCGCGATGGCATCCTTTGCCGCCGGATTCTGCTCCTTTTCCCAGGCCTGCCCCATCGCCTTGAGAAAGTCAGCGGGATGGTAGTAAGAGATGAACTGCAGGGCATCCGCAATGCTCTGGATGAAATCGTCCTGGCGGATTAGGGTCATGTCTGGTGCCCTTCTTGAAGGGTAAAGAGTTATTAAATATCAGGGAAAAGAGGCCCTTGGGTAGAGGTCTTTTCCGTCAGTCGTCGTTTCGGGATACTGGGATAGCCCTGTTTATTGATAATTGAAGTATATATCAATCTGGGAGATCGAAAATCCAGGACTTCTTGCGCCTATTATCAGAGGGTTTTTTCCGCCATGCAGGTTGCTTCATTGTGCCGATTGAGCTCTATTAGTGAGAGGAATTGCTGCGTGCAGACCTCCCATGAGTAGCCCTCGGCAAATTCCCGACAGGCTTCACGCTCGACCCCCAGTGCCTGCATTGCCGCGAGGTGTAGATCCTCGTCCAGCCAACCATTGATGCCGTTTTTGATGACATCCAGTGGGCCCTCCACCGGGTAGGCGGCGACAGGCACCCCTGATGCCATGGCTTCCAGCATCACCAGGCCAAAGGTGTCCGTGCGACTGGGGAAGACCATCACGTCCGCCGAGGCCAGCAGCCTGGCCAGCTCCCCGTTCTCACGATAGCCAAGAAAGAGTGCCTCAGGAAACTCCTCCTGCAACTCGTTGCGGCTGGGCCCGTCGCCGATCACGACCTTGGTGCCGGGCAGGTTGAGTACAAGGAAATCCCGGATATTCTTTTCAACAGCCACTCTGCCGAGATAGAGAAAGATCGGGCCTGGCGCATCAATAACGGGTACTTCGCATGGCTTGAAGTGGTCTATATCCACTCCCCGTGACCAGTATTCAAGATGCTTGAATCCTCTCGATTCCAATGCTCTTCTCATCGAACCGGTTGCGACCATGGTATGCACTGCCCTGCTATGAAAGTGCCTGACGAAGGCGTAGGAGAGGGCCAGAGGAATAGGGGCACGCAGTCTCACATACTCAGGAAATCTGGTGTGATAGGTCGAGGTGTAGGGAAAGTGGTTTTTCTGGCAGTAACGGCGTCCAGCCCAGCCGATGGGTCCCTCGGTGGAGATATGGATCGCGTCCGGCGCAAACTCATGGAGCAGTTTCTTGACTTTCCGATAGGGGGTGATGGCCAGCGGGATATCCGGATAGGTTGGCATCGGCAGGGTTTTGAAATGTTGGGGGTTGATGCAGAGAATCTCATGTCCCCACTTTTCCAGGATGCCGATAGTCTTATTCAGGGTGCGAACCACCCCGTTAACTTGTGGAAACCACGCGTCCGTCAGAATCGCAATTCGCATTGGCTGTTTCACCATTGTCCAGTAGTTGTAGAGATTCGTCCGCCCAGCGGATCAGTTGCAGTGAGCCATCCGCTGCCTCGGCCAGGGCGGTACAGCTCTCTACCCAGTCGCCACAGTTTGCGTACCTGATCCCGTCGAGATCCGCTATCACCGCATGGTGGATATGGCCGCAGATGACACCATCCATTTCACGTTCGCGGGCTGCATGGATTACCGCATTTTCGAAGTTGCCGATATATTTCACGGCCTCCTTGACCCGGTTTTTCAGATAGGCCGAGAGCGACCAGTAGCCGAATCCCAGTTTGCGGCGGGCAAGGTTGAACCAGCGGTTCAACCAGAGCAGCAGGTCGTAGGCGCCACTGCCCAGATGGGCGAGCCATTTATTGTTCATCACCACACAATCAAATTCGTCACCGTGCATGACAAGATACCTGCGGCCGTCGCGGGTCTGGTGGATGGCCTCCCTGCACACATCGATACCAGAGAAGTGGAATTCCTGATACTCTCTGAACAGTTCATCATGGTTGCCGGGGATATAGCAGACCCGGGCACCCCGGCGCGCCATCTCCAGCACCTGTCGAATGATCTCGTTATTGATTGAGGGCCAGTACCAGCCTGTCCTCATCTTCCAGATATCGAAGATGTCGCCGACCAGGAAGAGGTTTTCGCATTCGACATGTTTGAGGAAGTCCAGCAGATATTCGGTACGGGCGGCTCTAAGGCCGAGATGGGTATCAGAGATGAAAATCGTTCGGTAACTCAGTGTCGCCATGGATATTTCCTAAGCAGCATGTGCAGGAGAACGTTAGCCTCACTCTGTTGCAATATGATGAGATATAGATGATCGATTTATGACAACATCGATTTGCGGAATTTAAGGTGCTAGAAGTAGTCGTTATGGAGATAAATAAACCGAAAAACAATCGCGGTATTCGACGTCTGATGAATGCGGCGCGCTGGTCTATGAAGGGTTTTCGATCGACCTTTAAGAATGAGGAGGCCTTCCGGCAGGAGTTCCTGTTGTTGGTGATTCTGGCGCCCCTCGGTTATGGGTTGGGTGAGAATGGGGTAGAACAGGCGCTGCTGATCGGCTCACTGTTTATCGTGCTGATCGTGGAACTGCTGAATACGGCGATTGAGACCGTGGTCGATCGTATAGGACCTGAACAGCATAAGCTGTCCGGGCGTGCCAAGGATCAGGGGTCCGCGGCGGTTTTTGTGGCCGTTGTGCTGGTGATCATCACCTGGCTGCTGGTTTTGCTGGATTGACGGGCTGTTGATGAAGGCTGAAACTTGTCAGCGGCTTGCTCGGCAATGAAGTTTTTATACCTCCAGTAACAGGCGTGCCGGATCTTCGAGATGTTCCTTGATACTGACCAGGAACCGCACTGCCTCGCGTCCATCAATGATGCGATGGTCGTAGGAGAGGGCAAGATACATCATGGGGCGGATCACGATCTCACCATTTTCCACCACGGCTCGTTGCTGAATGGCGTGCATGCCGAGAATAGCACTCTGGGGTGGGTTGAGGATCGGGGTCGAGAGCATGGAGCCGAAGACACCGCCATTGGTGATGGAGAAGGTACCACCTGTCAGCTCATCGTAGCTCAGGGATCCCTCCTTGGCCTTTGTGCCAAAGGTCCGGATGCGCTTTTCGATCTCCGCGAAATTGAGCTGATCCGCATCCCGCAGGATCGGTACTACCAGGCCTCTCGGCGACGAGACCGCGATGCCGATATCGAAGAAGCCATGATAGACGATTTCACTGCCATCGACCGAGGCATTGACGACGGGGAACTCCTTGAGGGCCTCAACCGATGCCTTGACGAAGAATGACATGAAGCCAAGACGTACCCCGTGCTGTTGTTCGAAACTTTCCCGGTATTTTTCGCGCAATTCAGTCACCGCCTGCAAGTTGACTTCATTGAAGGTGGTTAGAATTGCCGCGTTGAGCTGTACCTCCACCAGGCGTTCGGCAATTCTCTGACGCAGACGGGTCATGGGGACGCGCTCTTCGGTGCGATTGTCTGATGGTTCCATGCTGATCTGTGATGGGGCCTTTACCGGTGGGGTATCCAGGGGACGCGGCATGCTGGATTCCCTGGCCTTTAAATAGGCTTCGACATCCGCTTTGATGATTCTGCCGTGCTTGCCTGATCCCTTGATCTGTTTTGGATCTATACCCTGTTCCTTGATGAGCACCCGCACCGCGGGTGACAGCAGGGGCTCCTCGGTTTCAGCTACCGGTTTGGTCGGGCTGACCGATGCTTCAGTCTCGATGGTTTTGGCGGCGAGGATGGCGAGTAGGCTCTCGGCTTGCACCACATCGCCATCCTTGCAGTAGATCTCCTGCAATACACCCGCCTCGGGGGCAGGTACCTCGAGGACCACCTTGTCGGTTTCCAGGTCAACCAGTACCTCATCCCGATTGACGGTTTCGCCGGGTTGTTTATGCCAGCCGAGAACCGTGGCATCGGATACCGACTCCGGCAAGGGAGGGACGCGCAGTTCAATACTCATAAGCTCAACAGGCTCCTCGGATTCATACGGGGGTTAATGTGGCCGGTGAGGGCCTCGTCAATCAGGGTCTCCTGCTGCTGCAGATGGACCGGTCGATATCCAACCGCCGGAGCGGCCGCGGTAGAACGACCGACATAGTTGAGTTGTCTTCCTGAGTTCATCAGCTCGGTGAAGTGGTGTTTGATCTGATCCCAGGCCCCCTGGTTCTGCGGTTCCTCCTGGCACCAGATGTACTCCTCAACAGCTGGATATTGCGCAACGATGTTATCGAAGTGCTCTTTTGGAAAGGGGTAGAGCTGTTCCAAACGGATGATGGCGACATCTTCAAGTCCCCTGGAGCGTCTTGTCTCCAACAATTCGTAGAAGACCTTTCCTGAGCAGATAATAAGCCTTTGCACCCGATTCGGATCGATATTGTCGATCTCATCGATGACGGGCTGAAATTCGCCTTCGAGGAAGGCCTGTTTTTGCGATGTGGCCAAACGGTGACGCAACAGGCTCTTGGGCGACATGACCACCAAGGGTATACGCAGGGGGCGCAGCATCTGTCGGCACAGCATATGAAACACCTGGGCTGGTGTGGTGGGTATGCAAACCTGAATGTTGTGGTTGGCGCAGAGCCGCAGGAAGCGTTCCGGCCGGGCGGATGAGTGTTCGGCCCCCTGACCCTCGTAACCATGCGGTAGCAACATCACTAAGCCACACATCAGGCCCCATTTCTCCCCGCCTGAGGTGATGAACTGATCGATCACCACCTGGGCCCCGTTGGCGAAATCACCGAACTGAGCTTCCCATAAGGTCAAAGAGTTGGGTTCCGCGGTGGCATAGCCATATTCATAACCTAGCACTGCCTCTTCAGAGAGCAGCGAGTCGATTGCAACAAAATCGGATTGGCCTTTCTCTAACTCCTGCAGCGGGATATAGGCCTCGCCGTTTAACTGATTGTGGAGTACCGCGTGCCGGTGGAAGAAGGTGCCCCGTGCCGCATCCTGTCCCGACAGGCGTACCGAGAAGCCTTCAGTAAGCAACGAAGCATAGGCCAGGGTCTCCGCAAAACCCCAGTCGATGAGCTGATCACCGGCTGCCATGCGTTTCCGCTCGGTCCAGATTTTTTCTACCCGGGGATGGAGCTCAAATCCCTCCGGTAGACGCAACATGGCCTTTGAGAGAGCGGTGAAGCGCTCCTGGCTTAGGTGTGTCTCGCAGGCATGGGTCCACTCCACGTGCTTGAAAGGGCGCCAATCGACCAGGTAGGGATGCTTCATGGCGCAGATCACCGGGCGGGAGACAACCAACCCCTCCTCCAATGAGTCACGATAGTTCTCCACCATCGCCTGAGCCTGATTGGGGTTGATGACCGATTCCGCGATCAGGGTCTGTGCATAGTGAGTTCTTATAGTGGGGTGGTTGCGGATCTTTTTATACATCTCCGGCTGGGTCACCGCGGGTTCGTCGGCCTCGTTGTGGCCATGACGTCGGTAGCAGATCATGTCGATGACTACATCCCTGTGAAATGCCATGCGGTAGTCGAGGGCCAACCGGGTAACGAACAGCACCGCTTCCGGGTCGTCACCATTCACATGAAAGATGGGTGCCTGGACCATCTTTGCCACGTCCGTGCAGTAGTAGGTGGAACGCGTGTCCAATGGATTGCTGGTGGTGAAACCGATCTGGTTGTTGATGACGATGTGTAGTGTTCCTCCAGTGGAGTAGCCGCGGGTCTGGGAGAGGTTGAGGGTCTCCATCACCACACCCTGTCCGGCAAAAGCGGAATCTCCATGGATCAGAATCGGCAGTACTTTTTCACCCCTGATGTCCCCGCGCCGGCGTTGGCGGGCCCGTACTGAGCCTTCGATCACCGGGTTGATTATCTCCAGATGGGAGGGGTTGAAGCCGAGGGCTACATGGACAACACCGCCAGGTGTATCGATATCGGTGGAGAAACCCATGTGATATTTAACGTCTCCCGCCAGACGTTCCGGGTTGGCCTCCACCCGACCCTCGAACTCATCGAAGATCTCTTGTGGTGGTTTGCCGAGGATATTGGTCATTACATTGAGGCGGCCGCGGTGGGCCATGCCGATAACCACCTCATTTATACTGCGTTTTCCACTTAACTGAATCAGCTCATCCAGCAGTGGAATCAGGCTTTCGCCGCCCTCCAATGAGAAACGTTTTTGCCCGACATAGCGTGAGTGGAGGTATTTTTCCAGACCTTCAGTCGCGGTCAACAGGCTCAGTAGCCACTGTTTTTTCCTTGCCGAGATGATATGACTTTCATCTCTTCCCTCTATGCGTTCCTGAATCCAGCGTTTCTGTGCCGTGTCCGTGATATGCAGGTATTCACTGCCGATAGTGCCACAGTAGGTCTTCTTCAGTCGATTCAGAATGTCGGACAGAGGTAGTCGTGCAGGAGCAAAAAGTGATCCGGTATTGAACACCGCGGCATGATCGATCTGATCGAGCTGGAGGAATGCAAGATCTAGATCCGGAACATAGACCTGTTCGCGCAGCTTGAGAGGATCAAGGTTGGCGTTTTGATGGCCGCGTGATCGGTAGCCATTGATCAGTCTGAGTACGGTTGCCTGTTGTTCAGCGGCAAGCGGCGATAGACCCTCATAGGGTACTGTCGGTGGTGCTCGCTTTTCTCGGGCCAACTGTAAAAAGTGTTTTTGTATTGGCAGATGGGGTATCTCCTTACCCTGCTCGCCTGGCAACTGATCGAACCCCCTGCGCCAGTCATCAGGAACACTCTCAGGATCCCGCAGATACTGTTCGTAGAGAGCTTCAATAAAGGCAGCATTTCCACCGGAAAAGGCGGAAGAAGATTTCAATCTATCCAGCGCAGCGCTCATGGTCCCTTCGGTCAGTATGATTTATTAACGAATTGAGTTAGTTTTTAGCTCTTTTGGTATAGGATGTTAGCACAGGGTGGAAATTCTTCAGGAATCACTGGCTTCTACCGTATATATAAGGATACTACGCATCCCTGGGCTATTCCGATGATGCTATCGAATGGAGCTTGATTTGAGTAAGCAGGACAGCAGCCAACTGCGTGTCAATCTGAATCCAATCGCGCTGGAGGCGGATGTGGCCTACTTTAGCGCGCGCCTGGAAATGGTGGGCAATCCTGAAACCTGCTACCAGGTCGCCCAGTTAAAAGTCTATCGGGTGCTAGCGGATGCCTTGGCGGAAAACCTGCAGCGACTCCGGGGCAGTGAGGGCAAGACCTGAGACAGGCAGAGAGATGGCAGCCAGCCTGAAAACTCCAGACCGTTTTCTGTAACCGGTTATTTATTGCGATGGAATCGTATGATTCCAGCTTACCCCATGCTTTTCACGGCATCGTATTCGCTTTCATCAGCCACATTCACCGCCCAGGCGGAGTGTTTGCGGGAACAGAGCCTTTCATGGGCTGAAGTCATTTTGTGATAACGGCAATTTTCCGGTTGCCAGTCACAGGCAACGCCATTTATCAGTTCATGGGGACAGTTTGCGCAGATGTTGAGGTTGCTGTTTGCCATTTTCTTGCCAACAGGTTGTGTTAATGAAAGAAATTTACACTTACAGTATCGTCTGTTAGCGGATAAATTTTACAGCTTTTGTTAATTTATTTCATAGATTTGCAAACAAGTTCTCGGATTGTCCCGACTCCAGGGTAATAGGGTTCAAAGCGAGGTCTTGAGACAAGGTTTTCTACCTACTCCCACAGACCTAGGTGTCTCTCTTGTGCCCGTCTCTCAGCTGTTCGATAGCTTTGTGGGATTTCTGGGAACACTGCCCGACCAGTGGTCCGTACAAGGCCGGCTGCGAGCATACGCAGGTTGATATCGGAACCTCCGTGCAGCACTGTACCAATGATTTCACCTTGGGGTGTCATTGACTGATAGTTAACGGTGACAAATTTTCCCGCCAGGAGCATGTGAAGGTGCCGTCGGGCTATCCTTCCCGCAGGTGTCTCAGGTGCTGGTGAGCGGATGCCGTGCAGCTTGATGCTCCGATATTCAGTGCCTTCAGTGAAAAGGACTATACGATCACCACTTGGCACGGCAAAGACCTGACCTGAGAGCGAGGCCCCCCAACTGGATGAGGCAGCACCCAGGCATACAGCAGTGAGGAAGAAAATACAGAGTAACTGCCGTAATGCAAGGATGGATAATCGAATAGCCACAAGGGGGTGTCAGATTCTGGAGATGATTGGCGCCCTCGAGAGGATTCGAACCTCTGACCTACCGCTTAGGAGGCGATTGCTCTATCCTGCTGAGCTACGAGGGCAAGTAACAATTCTCTAGTTAAAACAGCACTTTATCACGCGATAGGTAATCGGACAAGTCCGAAAAAAAGACGTTCGAATCGTCTCGAGGGCGCCAATATTGTCCCCGTATTGTCCCGAGCATATGGTTAAAAAATGGTAGTAGAGTCCTTGTAATTCAAACACATGAACACCTAGCGTCGATCCTTCATCCAATAGGTCACGAAGACCACCAGCAGCATCACGAGCAGTATCAATCCAAACTCAATCATGGATTACAATCAAGGTATGAGACCACTACTGTCCCAACGTTAAATTGAACAAATTCAATTGGTTATCCATGGCGCACTCCTCGTTTTTGTAGTCTGGATTCATAAGTAACTGATTCAATGACATTTTCTCGAAAAGAGTAAGGCTCAAAATCTGTAGAATCGTGTAGAGCTCGGTTTCGAGCTTGAGTCGT
>JBDLIF010000044.1:0-11383 GCA_039714955.1 Pseudomonadota bacterium
GGCGGCTACGCGCGTATCGACGATGCTACTCAGCACGCCGTGAACTGCACGGCGTATAAACGCTAAGCTGTTAGATTTCAGTAGGGAAAGTAGTGCAACTATCTCATAAGCACCATTACGTACCAGAATGGTATCAAAAAAGATTCATGCTAGATGGGCAAACAGCATACTACCGTCTCGATTTAACCCCAGAGTGCATTAAAACCCCATCTGGTAAGGTTGTTAAAAAAGGAGAAGTTCTCCACAAAGGTCCCGGAAGGTTTTTTTATGAGACTGACTTATATACAACTCGTTATTTCGATATTGATAATGACGAAATAGAAAAATATCTATTTGGTAAAATTGACACCGAAGGTGCTGAAGCTATCGCGGCAATGGCTTCTCAAAATTGGATGAGAGAGATACATCCGCATATTCTAAATTACTATGAATATCTGGATGCACAGAGGTTACGAACTCCCAAAGGTCTTGCATGGTTAGTAAAAGTTATAAAGCCACGAAGTTACAACGAGTTGCTTTTAAAAATGCAAGAGGTACGTCGCCTTCACTGCACTATGTGGGCTGAAGCATCAATGGAAGTTGTCAGTGCAGAAAAATCAGGCGTAAAATTTATAGTCAGTGATAATCCGGTAACTCTATATAACTCTGCATTTTATCCCGGAAATAGTCAGTGTAGCTTTCCTCTTGATCCTGGAATTGAACTCAAAGGGACAAGGACAATTTTCCCACTAGATCTTAATCATTGTGCAGTAATTACAAATATTGAATATGCGCGAAGCCCTGGAAAGCTCAAGGCCGACAAGCCAAGAACTAACCCTAGATATTTCGACGAAACTATTATTAATTATGACGATATAATCAGAGAGCGCAGCTTGAATGAGCAACAAGTTTTATCAATTAATTATATTCTCAAAACAAGAGCACAGCGCTATATAGCAGCAGCTGAAGAAGACTGGCTATACCCTGAAATGACTTTAAAGAAAAAAGACTGGGGTAAACTTGATAAAACATTTGTATCAAAAAGCGTCAAGTTACTTGGAAGTGATAGAGAGATATTTATAGGTGGCAAGGATGGTAGACTTATGGCAACGCAAGATGAATTCGGACGAAAACCTAAGTCTAAAAAAGAATGGGAAGAAAAAGAAAGACAGGCACAGGCAATGCATGACCATGTCATGAAATTACTTAACCCCAGCGTTGCATAAAATCTGGCTAATAATTGATCAGGAAGCCTTCTCTAGCTGATCCAGATAATGCAACAACTCGTTTTGAAGTTCAAGGGGTCAGCCAGCTTGATTATATGCTTCACTTTTCCTATCCCCTCATGAGCATCATGCTGGCTGACCCCTTGATACCCTTGATACCTCCTTGATACCTTTTGTTGTAATAAGGCCATAATTCATCACAAGATGCATGGTATGTGAATAACATAAAGAGAATCAATAATAATGCCAAAGAAAGATTTCATTCCAAATAAATTAAAGCCATGGATAGAAGCAAGAAAGAAATATCGCTTGTCTCATGCCCAAATACAGATGGCCAGAGAGCTTGGTTTAAATCCAAAGAAATTCGGTAGCCTTGACAACACCAAACAACAACCATGGAAGCTTTCACTACCTGAGTTTATAGAAGGAATATATTTCAAGCATTTCAAAAAAAGAGCACCAGATAACGTAAGGTCTATTGAGCAAATAGTGAAAGATAAAGCAAGCAAAAAAACAGAGAGCAAAGCACGTAATGAAGTGGCAAGGTCAGAAGAGGAAACAACAATCACATAACAAGGCGCTCAACCACCTACTGATACGCGAGTTCCATGTTCGTACTGTTCGTGAAAGTTCATCGTTTCATCAATTTCGTGCCAATTATCCGGTGGCTTGGTTATGGTAAACGGTATATCTGATCAGGATTCGATACTGATCTGGAGTACCACACCATCCACGCCGGTCACCTTGACCTGGGTGCCGGCGGGGCAGTCCGTTCCACGAATCTTCCAGGTACTGTCATCCACCCGGATCTTACCCTCACCGTTGACGATGGGTTCTTCCAGGGTGAAGACCCGGCCGGTGTACTGCTCACCACGACGATTGAGATTGGGTTGATCGGTCTTGATTGGATGACGCTGCAGGATGAGTCGCGCCACCAGAATATTGGCAACACTGAACAGGGCAAAGATCAGCAGCTGATACTGCCAGTCCATTTGCGGGACGGCAAGCAGAATGAGCCCAACGATGCCCGCGGCCAGACCCATCCAGATAAAGAAGACCCCGGGTGAAAAGACCTCCAGGATGACTAATACAACTGCCAGGATGAACCAGTGCCAATAGTCGAGGTTATTCAGAAGATCCATTACTGATCACTCTCGTTACGCTTGCCGAAGGCCTGTTTCGCCAGCTCGGTGATGCCGCCGATTGAGCCGATCAGCGCGGAAGCCTCCAACGGCATCATGATCACCTTCTGGTTTTCGGCGGAGGCGATGTTCTGCAACGCCTCGGTGTATTTCAGGGCTACGAAGTAGTTGATGGCGTTGACGTCGCCCTTGGCGATGGCCTGTGAGACCATCTGGGTCGCCTTGGCCTCGGCCTCAGCCAGGCGCTCCCGAGCTTCGGCCTCGCGGAAGGCGGCCTCTTTCTCACCCTCCGCCGCCAGGATCGCGGCCTGTTTTTCACCCTCCGCCTTGAGGATCTCCGATTGGCGTTGACCTTCCGCCTCGAGGATGGTCGCACGCTTGTCCCGTTCCGCCTTCATCTGTCGCGCCATGGATTCCACCAGATCTCTGGGCGGGGTGATGTCCTTGATCTCGATGCGGGTCACTTTGATACCCCAGGGGGTAGTGGCGTCATCCACCACGTTGAGCAGTTTTGCATTGATCCGATCACGTTCCGAGAGCACCTCATCCAGGTCCATTGAGCCCATCACGGTACGGATATTGGTCATGGTCAGATTGAGAATGGCCCGGAGGAGGTCATTCACTTCATAGGAGGCCTTGGCGGCATCCAATACCTGAAAGAAAACCACCCCGTCCACCGTCACCATGGCGTTGTCCCGCGTGATCACCTCCTGCGAGGGGACATCGAGCACCTGCTCCATCATGTTCTGTTTGTTGCCGATCTGGTCGATTACCGGCACGATAAGGTTGAGCCCCGGACGCAACGACTTGGTATAGCGGCCGAATCGTTCCACGGTATATTCCATGCCCTGTGGAACTCTTTTAGCACCCAGTGCGACAAGCACGATCGCCAGTATCAAAACCGCTAGTACAAATTGATCCATGGTGGTTCCCTGTTGTCTGAAAAACTCGTTTTACAAGATGGGCTATGCTGGCAAGGATTTCAATGGTGAGAATGGTCTGTTGCTGGCTTTATGTCACAATTGATCCCTAAACCCGTACGTCAAGCACCCAAAATCCCTGATTAGTAGCGCCCATGTGGACGCACTGCTTATAATATCGTCTCATTTCAGATCCGAGGACCCCTGTATGAACCTGGACAGAGTCAGCTCAGGCTCCAACTTACCCAATGAAATCAATGTCATCATTGAGATTCCAGCTCACTCTGACCCGGTGAAGTATGAGTTGGACAAGGATACTGGCGCCATGTTCGTGGACCGCTTCATGTCCACCTCCATGCACTACCCCTGTAATTACGGCTATGTACCCAATACCCTCTCGGCGGATGGTGACCCGGTGGACGTGCTGGTCTTGACCCCATACCCTCTGATCTCCGGCTCCGTGATCAAATGTCGCCCGGTCGGGGTACTCAAGATGACGGATGAATCCGGTGATGACGCCAAGGTTCTGGCCGTGCCGCTGGACAAACTGTGCAAATCCTATCGTCACGTACAGACCTTCCGTGACATGTCTGGAGAGGTACTCAACCGCATCTCGCACTTTTTCGAGCACTACAAGGATCTGGATGAAGGCAAGTGGGTCCGGGTCGATGGCTGGTATGGCGTCGACGAGGCCAAGGACGAGATCAACAGCAGTATTCAGATGTATAAGGATGCCCCGGAAAAACCCAACTTTTAATGAAAGTATGCATCCTCTCTGACAGCCACGATCATATCCCGCTGCTCGATGCCGCGGTGGCCGAGGCAAAGCAGGCGGGCGCAGAGGCTGTACTGCACTGCGGGGACGTGGTCGCCCCCAGCACACTGCACTGCCTGGACAAATACGCACTGCCGATTCACGTCATCCATGGCAACAATACCGGCGACCTCTACACCCTGGGGCGCCTCGCCAACCGGGAGGGGTCCAATATCCACTATCATGGGATGGATGCAGGCGTGGAACTGGCCGGACGCAAGATCTTCCTGGTCCACTATCCCCACTATGCCCGGGCCATGGCCGCCACCGGCGACTGGGACCTGGTCTGCTGCGGCCACAGCCACAGTTACCAATATGAGGAACTGACCAATATCAGGGGCGGCAAGACACCTCTGGTCAATCCTGGCACCGTTGGCGGCGTGGGTCGTGCGCCGGCAACCTATGTCATGGCTGACCTGGAGACCATGCAATTCGAGGTTAGGGAAATCAATAAGGCCATAGAGCGCGAGGCGGGTTACTGATGTCGGAGCTGACACATTTCAACACCTCAGGTGAGGCCCATATGGTCGATGTTGGTAATAAGTCGGTTACCCATCGCATCGCCGTCACCGAAGGACGCATCAGCATGCAGCCTGATACCCTCAGGCTGATCATGCAGGGCGGCCATAAAAAGGGGGATGTGCTTGGCATCGCCAGGATTGCCGGCATCATGGCGGCGAAAAAGACCGCCGACCTGGTGCCACTCTGCCATCCCCTGGCACTGACAAAGATCAACATCGACCTCGTGCCTGACCCGGACACCAACGCTGTCCACTGTACAAGCCGGGTGGAGACCCGTGGCCAGACCGGGGTGGAGATGGAGGCCCTCTGCGCCACCCAGATCGCCCTGCTCACCATCTACGACATGTGTAAGGCGGTCGATCGCGGCATGACCATCGATCAGGTCAGACTGCTGGAGAAGGCCGGCGGGAAGTCTGGACATTGGGAAAGGTCCGACTAGATCACCCATTCCCGGCGATAAATCGAGTTAACCTTTCCTATACTCGATGCCATTGGCAATCTAATGATCGCTAACCTGGGAATCACGCAAACGATCAGGATGAGAGGGTGATGAGTAAATTCGTCGAGTGGTCAAATGACGCGCTGAGCGTCGGTATTGAAGAGATTGATGAACAGCACAAGGTGCTGGTCGAGCTGGTCAACCGCATGCATGACGCCATCCACCAGCGCCACGGCAGTGACGTGGTCAAGGGCATACTTGCCGAACTGACCGATTACACCCGCATCCATTTCGCCGTTGAAGAGAGCCTGATGCGCATCCTCAACTATCCAGGCTACGAGGAACACAAAGCGATCCACGAGGAACTGCTCACCCATGTCATCGAACTGCGGGAAAAGGTCGAGTCGGGCAAGACCGCCATCGGCTTTGAGCTGATGCACTTCCTGAAGAACTGGCTGACCAAGCACATCATGGAAGAGGATATGCAATACAGCGGTTTCTTCCTGGCCGCCGGAGCAAAGCCCAAGCTGGAGAAGAGATCCTGGATCAAGCGCCTCTGGGGGAGTTGACCGGAACCAACCGCTCCATGTAGGGTTCACAGCCATCCTGCAACTTCCCGACATCCCCTATGAACCCTTACTACCAACAGGCCAGGTTTCTCAAGAGTGCCGCACGCCTGGCCCAGGCACCTGAGGACAAAGGTATAGAGGTGGCCTTCGCGGGCCGTTCGAATGCGGGAAAATCCAGCGCCATCAATACCCTGTGCAAGCAAAAAAGCCTCGCCCGTACGAGTAAAACCCCCGGGCGCACACAACTCCTCAACTTCTTTGAGCTGGATGATCAACGCCGCCTGGTGGATCTGCCAGGTTATGGCTATGCCAAGGTGGCGGAAAAGATCAAACGCGAGTGGCAGGGGGCCCTGGCAGACTATATCGAACATCGCGAGTGTCTGCGTGGCCTGATCCTAATGATGGATATTCGTCACCCGCTTAAGGAGTTCGACCTGCAGATGCTGGATTGGAACATCCACTTCGGACTCCCGACCCATATCCTGCTCACCAAGGCCGACAAGCTCAAACGGGGCCCCGCAAACAATACCCTACTGCAGGTTCGCAAGGCCTTCGAGGATCGTCCAGAGATCACCGTTCAGCTCTTCTCCTCACTGAAACAGTTGGGCGTAGACGAAGCCCATCAGGTATTGGACAGCTGGTTCGATGTAGAGCACGGCGGGTAAAAAAAAGAAGGCCCCAGTGCCTAAAGGGGGAAGGCACATGGGGCCGGGTTCTTTCCAGTTGGGGTTACCGGAAAGAGTGGGCCACAAGGGAGGAGAGCAGCCCGTCGGTCGTACGACTTATCCTATGTGACTGGTCGGGTATTGGAAAGTTCCGACGCTAGAGAAACTTTTATTGCGTCCTTAACCCTACGAAAATACAGGTAAATACTCGGAGAGCTTGGTGCGAATCACCCACTCATGACTCGTCAAGACGGTTGGCGTGATGGGATTCAAGTCGATTTTTTACCCGGGAAACAGGCAAATTCCACCACAAATCCGACCAAAACAAGCAGAATCAGGCCCTCAAACAGACTGAACCAGACCAGTGGCAACCCCAGGGTAAAATAGAACAGATAACGGAATATACGACTGCGTTTCCAGACAGGCTCATCCATCTAATGCGCCTCATCCCAGTTGTCACCCACATCCAGTCCCACTACCAGGGGAACAGCCAGTTCCGCGGCTGATTCCATGTACCCGCGCAGCAGCCCGCTCGCCTCATCCAGGAAATCCTCCCTCACCTCGAGCACCAGTTCGTCGTGGACCTGCATCAGCAGCCGTGCCGGGGGTTTGTCTAGCTGAATCCAGCCATCCACCGCCAACATGGCGCGTTTGATGATGTCCGCCGCCGTGCCCTGCATGGGGGCGTTGATGGCGGTACGCTCCGCTGCCGTGCGGCGCTGATGGTTGCGCGCATTGATGTCCGGTAGATAGAGTCGACGGCCGAACAGGGTCTCCACATACCCTCTGTCGTGGGCCTCCTTGCGGGTGCGTTCCATGAATGCCTGGACGCCTGGATAGCGTTGAAAATAACGATCCACATACTCCTGCGCCGCGCCGCGCTCGATCCCCAACTGCCTGGCCAGACCAAAGGCGGACATGCCGTAGATCAGGCCGAAGTTGATCGCCTTGGCCGAGCGGCGCTGCTCCGTCTTAACCTGGTCGAGGGGCATGCCGAACACCTCCGCGGCGGTGGCCCGGTGGATATCCTCACCGGCCGCGAAGGCCGCCAATAACCCCTGATCCCCGGAAAGATGGGCCATGATGCGCAGTTCGATCTGGGAGTAGTCCGCCGCCATCATCTTCCAGCCTGGCTCAGGCACGAAGGCCTGGCGGATACGCCGCCCGGCTTCGCTACGTATCGGAATGTTCTGCAGGTTGGGGTCGGAGGAGGAGAGTCGCCCGGTGGCCGCCACCGCCTGATGATAGGAGGTATGTACTCGCCCGGTCGTTGGATCGACCATCTCCGGCAGTTTGTCGGTATAGGTGGACTTCAGCTTGGAGAGACCGCGATGCTCCAGAATCAGCGCCGGCAGCTCATGGCCCTGTTCGGCCAGTTCCACCAGCACCGACTCGGCGGTGGAGGGGGCGCCCTTCGGGGTCTTGGCGATCACCGGCAGCTGCAGTTCGTTGAAAAAGATCTCCCCAATCTGTTTCGGTGAGCCGAGGTTGAAGGCATGGCCGGCGATCTGATAGGCCTGTTGCTCCAGCTCATGCATGCCCTTGGCCAGCTCCTGACTCTGCCGCAGCAGCATCTGGCTGTCGACCCGGACGCCATTGCGTTCCATGCGGGAGAGCACCGGCACCAGACGCACCTCCAGTGACTGGAACAATACTGCAAGTGAGACCTCACTTTCGAGCCTGGGCCAGAGGGTTTCATGCAGCCGTAGGGTAATATCCGCGTCTTCCGCCGCATAGGGTCCCGCCTGCTCCAGCTCGATCTGATTGAAGCTAAGCTGCTTCTTGCCCTTACCGGCGATATCCTCAAAGTGAATGGTTTCGTGGTTGAGATACTTCCGCGCCAGGGAATCCATATCATGCCGGGTGGCGGTGGAATCCAGCACATAGGATTCCAACATGGTGTCGAAGGCGATGCCCCGCAGTTCGATCCCATAGCGGGCCAGGATGCTCATATCGTATTTCAGGTTCTGGCCGACCTTTTTGCACTTTTCATCCTCCAGCAACGGCTTGAGCTGAGCTAGCACCCACTCACGCTCAAGCTGACCAGGAGCACCAGGATAGTCGTGTGCGACCGGCACATAGGCGGCCCTGCCCGGGATCACGGCGAAGGAGAGCCCCACCAGCTCCGCCTGCATATAGTCGAGGCTGGTGGTTTCGGTGTCGAAGGCGAACAGCTCGGCCTGTTTCAACTGCTGCAGCCACTGTTTGAAGGTTTTTTTCGCCAGCAGGGTTGCATATTCTGTATCCAGGCTTGAAGATTCATCTTTGCTCTTTGCGGATTCTCCACCCTCAAGGGTCGCCAGCAGGCGATTCGATTCCATGCGACTATAGTGTTCCCGCAGACCCTCGGTGTCAGGGCTTACCGGACGGTAATCCTTCGGCCTCTGTTCCAACTCAACATCCAGTTTTATGCTTGCCAGTTCTCTGGAAAGGGGCAGCTGCTCCAGACTGGCCCGCAGGTTTTCACCGATCTTGCCCTTGATCTCATCCGCATGGGCCATGAGATTATCCAGATCAGCGTATTCGCCGAGCCACTTGGCCGCCGTCTTGGGACCGCATTTAGGCACCCCGGGTATGTTGTCCACCGCATCCCCCACCAAGGCAAGGTAGTCGATGATCTGCTCCGGGGTGACCCCAAACTTGTCGATCACAGCCTGACGATCGGTGAAGGTCTCCGACATGGTGTTGATCAGGCTGACATGCTGGTTGACCAACTGGGCCATGTCCTTGTCGCCGGTGGAGATCAGGGTATCCAGCCCCAGTTCGGTGGCCTGGGCGGCCAGGGTGCCGATCACGTCGTCCGCCTCCACGCCCCCAACGATCAACAGCGGCAGCCCCATGGCCCGGATGATGTCGTGCAGCGGCTCGATCTGGCAGCGCAGATCATCCGGCATGGGTGGCCGGTTCGCCTTGTACTCCGGATAGATCTGGTTGCGGAAACTGCCGCCAGGGGCATCGAACACCACTGCCAGGTACTCGGGCTGGTAGTCGTCGATCAGACGCCGGAGCATGTTGAGCACGCCGACAATGGCCCCGGTAGGCTCGCCCTGGGAGTTGGTCAGGGGCGGAAGGGCATGATAGGCGCGAAACAGGTAGGACGAACCGTCTACCAGAACGAAGGGTTTGGCTGAAGACATGGGCTGCGAAATAAGGGTGTGAGACCGAGGGGGAATGTTAGCGGATTCTTAGGCAGTTTGTCCCCTGCCATCAACAGCGGATCTGGCTGGCAAGCATCAGCAGGCGCCCAGCCCTTTTTAATATACGGATACTACTTAGTGACCATCCAGAAACTCCCCCTCCCACCGGGAGGGGGCTGGGGGGAGGGGGAGTAACGGCATGAAATTCAACGCCATATGACCGCCCCCACCCTAGCCCTCCCCCGCAGGGGGAGGGAATGACCTTGTTTCTGGACGGAAACTACTTGGCGCACCAGCGATCAACATCCGACTTCAGCTTGGCAATAAAGCGTTTACGCTCCTTGTTTTCAAGATAGCGCCTCTCGCCATTTTCATCCCGATCGTAGATAGCACTCGAAGAGCTGAAGCTCTCGTAGCGATCACGCGACTGATGACACATACGTTTTCTTTTTGCCTTTTCCTGCTTTTGCTCTGCAAGCAACTGCCGTTTTTGCGTCCGCTCCTCCCGATAGACATCCAGCATGCGCTGCCGCAGCCTTTTTCTATCCACCTGATGCGTAGACGGGTCGCTGATAGGGGGTGCGGGAGTCACCTTGAGGGGTTGGGATGCATCACTCATCGGACGGTCGCTGTAGTGAACCCGCCCTTGCGCGTCAGTCCATTTGTAGACATCCGCGGCAACCAGCGGGCAGGACAAAAGCAGCACAATTTGCAGCATCAAACGGTTCATCTCGGGCCTCCACGACCATTTCGCTCATATTACCCAAACTCAATAGGTTGGATTGCCTGTCTCGGTCACAAAAAAAGGGCGCCAGAGGCGCCCTTGAAGTTGGGGGTTTCAGCCTTTGTTATTAGATTCCCGAGCCTCTTGAGCCGGTGAATTCCGGGTAGGCCTCCATACCACATTCACCTATATCGACGCCTTCGTACTCCTCTTCCTCACTGACCCGAATGCCAATCACTACCTTGATGACCATCCAAACCACGAAACTTGCAGCGAATACCCAGATAAAGATGGTCAGGAGACCGACGAGCTGACCCAAAAAGGTGGCGCCATCATTGGTCAGAGGCACCGCCAGCAGACCCCACATACCGACCACGCCGTGCACGGAGATCGCACCCACGGGATCATCGATCCTCAGCTTATCCAGGGTAACGATAGAGAAGACAACCAACACACCACCCGCGGCACCAATCAACGTTGCCACCAGCGGAGTCGGGGTGGAGGGCTCAGCGGTAATCGCAACCAGTCCCGCCAAGGCGCCATTCAGAATCATGGAGAGATCCGCCTTACCAAACAGCAGACGCGCCATGACCATCGCAGCCACCAAACCACCGGCCGCCGCCGCATTCGTATTGAGAAAGACCATCGCGACAGAGTTGGCACTGGCAATATCACCCAGCTTGAGTACGGAACCGCCATTGAAACCGAACCAGCCCATCCAGAGGATGAAGGTGCCCAGCGTTGCCATCGGCATATTCGCGCCAGGAATTGGATTCACCCGCCCATCAGCGGTGTATTTGCCCTTCCGCGCACCAAGCAACAGCACACCCGCCAGGGCCGCGGAGGCACCCGCCAGGTGGACGATACCGGAGCCGGCGAAGTCAGAGAAGCCGAAGTCATCACCCAGGCTGAAGAGGCCGAAGACCGACTTGCCCCCCCAGGTCCAGGCGCCTTCCATCGGGTAAATGACTGAGGTCATCACCACCGCGAAGAGCAGGAAGGCCCACAACTTCATACGCTCAGCCACAGCGCCGGAGACGATGGACATGGCAGTCGCCACGAACACGACCTGAAAGAAGAAGTCGGAGGCATTTGAGTAGACCGAATCACCATCAAAACCGGCTTCGGCTGACTCTTTCAGCACCGCCGCGGTCAGCGCCCATACATTTTCACCCGGCGCAGCAGCCGCTCCGCAAGTTCAGGCTCCAGAGAGTCCCAGGAGAAACGCCAGTTCCAGTTACCTTCC
>JBDLIF010000045.1:0-11378 GCA_039714955.1 Pseudomonadota bacterium
AACGTGATCTTCGGACAAATCATTTTTTCCGCAGCCCTTAGAACTCGCCGGTGGCGCCGGCTACCATCACATCGAGCATGGCCTGGTTGACGCGGATGGCGATCTCGGTCAGCTCAGGGGGCAGCAGTTCGCTGTTGATCAGCATGTCCAGGTTGAGCATCATCAGCCAGATCTGCCCCTCCCTGTCCTCCACCATGGCGATGCGGCAGGGCATGTAGGCGGCATAGATCGGATCGTACATGATCATTTCGCGCGCATCTTCCGGGTTGCAGAACTGGAAGATGTCCAGGTATGGGGTCTTCAGGCCGCGTGCCTCAAGCTCCTTGGAGACCTGTTGACGGGCGACAAATTTCAGGTTGATCTCTGCTGCCCGTGACATCAGCGCCTGTACCACATCCTCCCGGGAGAGTTCCTTCAGCACACTCATCTGCACGACAGTCTGTTTGATGTCAGTGATATTGATCTTTGGCTGGTCTTGCTCGCCGGCGGCCCAGGTTGCAGCGGGGAGAGTGAGCGCCAGAGCCAGGGTTAACCAGAGGGCTTTTATTGATTTCATAGGATTCTCCGATATCTTCGGGTGGTTATATTTTGCAAACTCTCGCGTCTATTCCTTGTTATTGGGAGCGAGTGAGGAGACATAGGCCAGGATGGCCTCGATCTGTTTTTCGCTGAATTCATCGAATGTCTCGTCTTCAGGGTCGTCGTCATGCACGCGCTTGTCCCACTGAAACATCTTGATCTGGCGATAGAGATAGCGGGGGTATTGCAGCGCCAGCGCGGGAATACCTTTGCGCGATTTACCCATACCGGTTTTACGGTGGCAGCTTTTACACTCTTCGTTATAGATCTCATAACCGAGCGCGGCGTCTCCCGGCCACCTGGGGATGTCCCCCAGACCAGGGCGGATCTTCTCCAGATTGATGCTTTCGTAATAGGTGGCAATGTCATCGATATCCTCTTCAGTGAGGGAGTGCAGGGATGCGGTGATCACCATGCGCGGATTGATCCTCGTCTCAGCGATATAGGCCTCCAACTCCTTGACCATATAACCCGCAGGGGTACCAGCCAGGCGCGGCGAGGCGGGCCCTGGTGTGCCCTGACCATAGATACCGTGACACAGGGCGCAGCTGCGGGCCTGCTTCTTACCATTCTCCAGGTCGATCGCCTGTGATGTCAGAGGTAGAAGAAAAAGAAATAGATATAACAGCCTTTGCATTCGAGTTGGCTCCTGCTTGATTTTGGTCGTTTATTGCAAATAGGGATTGCCGATACAGCCAAGCTTCTCTGTTTCCTTGTGTTATGAGTTCCCTATTTGTTATTGGCTTGAGACTCTCATGTTACTCAGCCTGGCGTGAGTCTTCCTTGACTGGAGGATATCCTCCGCTGCGGTACGTTTGGATTTTAAGGCCTCCCAGGTGATTTTGGAGAAAGATCCTATACTCCTTCTGAATCGCATGGGCGATTCTTGCAAATCTGTGTGTTTGATTCAATTTTTCATTCACATTCAATTAATAAGAGAATAGTAACTTACTGAATATACGGCTTGGTTTATGTGGATGCGGGCAATTCCTGGTCGTTATATAATTTGAGTCCAACAAAACATTGTAAGGTCAGTAGAGCTTTGTGCTCTTCCTGGTTGAGCGGATGTTGACAAATTATGCTGAGCCTTGTAATTCATCGCCAACTCAAATTGGTAAATACAATTACGGCTCGGGGAGAAGCGAGAATGACGCAGATGTGGAAAATGGCTTTGATGGGTACCCTGTTGTTTGCGGGTGTTGTGGTTGCAGGCACCGCGGATAGGGCGATTCAGGAGTATGAAGAGGCGCTGAAACTGGCGCCGGACCTGGAGAACGGCAAAAAGGTCTATAAGGTTTGCGCTGTTTGTCACACACCCGAAGGCTGGGGGCTCGAGAGTGGTTATTATCCTCAGGTGGCTGGCCAGCTCAATACCGTCATCATCAAGCAGTTGGCGGATATTCGCGCGAGAAATCGCGACAATCCGACTATGCGGCCTTTTACCTCAGTCTCGCTGCTGGGTGGCACCCAGGAGCTTGCGGATGTGGCGGCCTATATATCGCAACTGCCCATGAATTCAGCGAATGGCAAGGGACCTGGCAGGGACCTCGAGCTGGGCAGGCAGTTGTATGAGGACAATTGCACGGAGTGTCATGGTAAGAGTGGTGAGGGCGACAGGGAAGAGCATGTTCCGGCCATCTATGCTCAGCACTATCGCTACCTGGTGCGTCAGTTCGAGTGGATCAAGAACGGCCGGCGCAGGAATGCCGACTCCAAGATGGTGAAGCAGATTCGTCGTTTCCACCATCGGGATGTGATGGCGGTTATGGATTATGTTTCACGCCTCCAACCGCCCGCGGAGAAGATGGCCGAGCCAGGCTGGATGAATCCGGATTTTCCCAACTATGCCCGCAAACCGTTTCCTGGTGCGGGCTATATGATCGATCAGCGGGCCAGTCGTCCTCCGCGTCCTGCACTAAACAGATAGCGCAAATTACTGGAAAAATAGTAGCGGCAATAAAAAAGGCGGGGTTTGAAAACCCCGCCTTTTTTATTGCCGCCGCAGAGGCTGAATAAACAGCCCCCGTGGCAATGGTTATATGGCTTACATGAAAATATCGTTGGTGATATTGGTAAACCAGCTGTAGGCATACTGAACCTCGCGGGCACGCATCTCCGCACTGGTATCCGTTGGCGTCAGACCACCGGATACCTTGGTGATCTTGGAGCCATCTTCAGCCAGACGATAGACCGCCGCGACGGAGATACCATAGTCCTTACCCACGATGGAGTAGCAGGTGTTGACATAGGCCGGTGTGCCGGGCTCCTGACCGTTAAGCATGGCAGCCACGCTAGCGGCACAGACCTTGGCCTCGGAGTTGGCGGCATAGCCGGACTTAGGCATGCCTTTGGCGATGGAGGCGTCACCAATCACGTGGATGCCCTGGTGAATGGTGGACTCAAAGGTATGCAGGTTGATCGGACACCAGCCACTGTCGTTGGTCAGGCCGGCGGCAAACGCGATGGCGCCGGCCTTCTGGGCCGGGATGACATTCAACACATCGGCCTTGATCTCGTCATCAAAACCGGTGGTGACGGTCTTTGATCCGCCATCGACCTTGACCACCGCATTGTCATTGGAGCCTTGTGCACTGCCGCGCCACTCGATCATGGAGTTGTCGGTCTCATAGCCGTAGAGATCCTTCCAGCCCTGCACGAACAGGCCCATCTTGGAGAACTTCGGCTTCGGATCCAGGATCAGGATCTTGGATTTCGGCTTGCTGGCCTTCAGGTAGTGAGCGATCTGGGAGGCGCGCTCGTAGGGTCCGGGAGGGCAGCGGAAGGGGTTGGTCGGAGGTGCAATCACCACCGTGCCACCGTCCTTCATGGCTTCCAGTTGCTTGCGCAGGGTGACGGTCTGAGAGCCGGCCTTCCAGGCGTGGGGAACGGTCTCGGCGACCTTGGCGTCATAGCCTTCAATGGTCTCCCACTTGAAATCGATGCCCGGGGCAACGATACAACGGTCATAGTTGAAGCTCTTGCCGCCCTTGGTCTTCACCACCTTGGACTTGGCATCGATGCCAGTCACTATATCATTTACGACCTTCACGCCGTGCTTGCCCAGGCCGGTGTAGCCGAACTTGATGGAATCGATGGTCCGGTCACCGCCCAGTACCTCGTTGGACATGTAGCAGGTGTAGTAGTGCTTGTTGGCCTCGATCAGGGTGACCTCGATGGTCGGATCGGCCATGCGCAGATACTTGGCCGCGGTGGCGCCACCGGTACCGCCGCCAACCACGACAACCTTCTTGGATGCGCCCAGCGCGATAAAGGGCGTACCGACCATGCCGACCGCGGTAGCGGCGCCAGCACCTTTAACAAAACCTCTTCGGGTAATCTTCATGTTTCCTGTTTCCCCTTACTGTTGGCTGGCGTAGTAGTTCATCAGTGCATCGATGCCTGCATCACCTTCTTTCTTCAACAACTTGTTGACCTTCTTTTTCATCTTCTTGGACATTTCACGATCGCCCACCTTGTAGTCAGCCAAGGTATATTGCAGGTAGGGGACAAGCTGGCCAGCCAGGATTCCGGAGTCGTCTTCCGCCGTGGAGCCGCCTTCGGCATGGCACTTTTCACAGTATTTATCATGCAGTTTGGCACCCTTCTTAGCCTTGGCGGCATCAAAGGGCTGCTTCGCGGGGACAAATTTCTGTTTGCTGAAATAGCCCGCCATGGCCACGATCTCTTCTTCAGAGTAGCCCTTGGCGATACGGCCCATGATGGTGGATTTGATGTCCCCGCTGGCGAAACCTTGCATGGTTTCGATGAAGTAGTCATTGGAGATGCCACCCAGGCTCGGCGTGGCGGGGCCGCTGCTCGCACCATAGGTGCCATGGCAGCCCGCACAGGTGTTCGACAGCATGGTGGCGCTGGCACCAGTCATGAGAGGCTTCTTTTCGTCGGCTGCGAAGGCGGCAGAGGATGCGCTGATCACCAGAGCACCGAGCAAGGCCTTCTTGAGAGTAGTGTATGCCATGTTACCTCCTTTGGGTTTTTGAACAGGCTTACATTGAAAAAAGGGAATCAATGATTCCCCAGTAAAAAAAACAGGATACAGTTGACACTGATCCCAATACCATGTTGCCGGTGGAGGCTCCCAGGTTGATCCGTTTAACGATCCAACTAATGGTCTCCACCCGGGTGATGCTTCCGCGGGTCACTTCAGCAGTTTGAGAATGTCTTCCAGGTTCCTCTTTTTAGCAAAATCGCTTGCCATGTAACCATCGATATCTTTCAGGTTTTTATCCGCGCCATGTTTGAGCAGGAGTTCGACCATCTTTACCGAACCGCTGCTGACGGCCTCCATCAATGGCGTGATGCCATCGTTGTCCCGCTGGTTTATAGCGGCGCCACTACTCAGCAGCAGTTTCGTGGTTGTGTCATGGCCCTGGCTTATGGCCCAAATCAACGCTGAGGCCCCGTCGTTATCGGTTGAATTTGGGTTTGCACCCAGTTTCAGCAGGGTCGCGACAACCTGATCGTGTCCCTTATCAGCGGCCAGGATCAGTGCGGTTGAGCCGTTTTTGTCTCTGGAGTTGATTTCGGCGCCGTATCTGACCAGTAATTTGCTGGTTTCGGCATGCCCCTTTTCGGCGGACATCATCAGGGCATTCTTGCCATATTTATCCGCTGCCTTAGGATCAGCGCCCTTGAAAAGCAGTTGTTCCACCATCTCTTTGATGCCGTAACGGGAGGCAATCATCAGGGAGTCCCAGCCAGCCCGGGTGCGGTCATGCAGATTGGCGCCGCGTTCGAGCAGAAAGGCGGAGATGGCCGGGAGACCGTTTTCAGCGGCGAAGGTCAGGGCGGTACAGCCGGCAACCGTGCGGGCATTGACATCAGCACCCCGCAGCAGAAGCAGCACGACGGCCTCGAAGTTATCGTTTTCCACCGCCATCATCAATGCGGTCTTGCCAAATTCGTTGGCGGCATCGACGCCGACTCCGGCGTCCAGCAGTTGGATGATTGCCTCCTCATCCCCCACGCTGGCCGCCATTCTCAGGTCTTTCCCTTTCTGGTTGTCTCCCGCAAATGTCGCTGTGCTCAACAGCAGTGAAAGCGCGAGTGCAATGATTGTAATTTTTTTCATCGATCGTCTGTGGTTTTGGCTTGGTCGGGATCAGGACTCGTCTTACTCTTCCTCTTCCGGCTCGTCAGGCTCTTCATGAGCGATACCGGCGTGACAATCAATGCAGGCCTTGCCTTGATCCAGGGCCTTGGGGTGCCGCTTACGGGCGCTACGATCCTGTTCACTGAGATCCATCTGATCATACTCATGACATGATCTGCACTCTCGGGAGTTGCTGGCACGCATCTTCTCCCAGACCCGGCTGGCCATATCCCAGCGCAGAGCCTCGTACTTTTCCTTGGTATCGATGGTGCCCATGATCTCGTGATAGACATCCTTGGCCGCCATCACCTTGGCAATCATCTTGGGGATGAAGGGCTTAGGTACGTGACAGTCTGAGCAGGTGGCGCGAACCCCGGAGGCATTTTTGTAATGGACGGTCTCTTTATACTCTTCTAGGTTGATCTTCATGGAGTGGCAGGAGGTGCAGAATTCCATCTCATTGGTGTAAGCCAGCCCCATGTTGAAGAGTCCGGCAAAGATGACCCCCGCGAAAAAGATGATGGCGATGAGAACGACGGAAATCTTACCCCTGTTGGATCGGAACATACTCCACCCTAAATGAATTTATTGTACGAATGGTGCCTTGTTGAAGTAGCGACCAATAAGAATGCAGAGCTATCCCTATAACATTCATTAGCGGTTTTTTCTCAATCTGGCGGATGTTACGTCAAGTTAATTTTTTATGCAAAATTTCCAGGGAAACAATGGTATATGAAATTATTAGCAAAAACTAAACAAGCAGGAGTTTGCTTCATCTGATGGCATTTGATCTACCTCCGCGGATGATCCTGGCGTAAATTCGGATCAAGGCAATTCTCGAGTATGCAGCCTTGCAGACGGTGCCGATCTGTACCCAGTTGGCGCAGTCGATCCGTGATCGCCTGCTGTTCGGTACTGGAGGTGAGTGCTGGATGTACCGTGGTGCGGATCTCGTGGGCAACGCCGCTTTCGATCAGGATCTTGGCACTCTCCCAGGCCTTTTTCCCGGAGTCTTTGACCCCTGTCACCTCGGCGTAGTTCTCTTTCATGGCCTTGATGTCCAGACCGACCCAGTCCAGATAGGGCAAGATCTCTTTCAGGCGTTCAGGATAGGGTCCTCCCGTATGCAGGCCGATCTTATAGCCCATCGCCTTCACCTGTTGGATGGCGGGGGTCAGGGCCCGCTGCAGGGTAGGTTCTCCACCACTGAACACCACCGCGTCCAGCAGGCCGCGGCGTTGCCGCAGAAACTCGATGACCTCGCTCCAGGGGATACTGGTTTTACCCCGACGCGGAATCAACTCACTGTTGTGGCAGTAACGGCAACGCCAGGGGCAGCCCTGGCAGAAGACCACCGCGGAGAGTTCGCCCGGATAATCGATGGTGGTCATTGGGGTGAGGCCGCCTACCTGTAGTTCTATAGGGTGTGACATTTATTTAAAGATGTTTAGGTGCATTCCTTAAGCTGATTGTAGAGCCAAACCCCATTCCCTTTGAGGGAGTTGGCAGTTCCCAGCAGCTTCCCCCATGAGGAGGTTTATATAAAACCTTTCATGGGCCTTTTACAACACGGAAATGTAAAATGCGAGTTTTCGTTTCCTTCATTTTTAAGGGCTTTTTCTCATGCTCCGCCCATTGCTGAAGACTATTACTGTAATCCGAACTATCGATTTTTAGTATCAGGATTTGGCTGCTAGCTTTATTCATTGTAAGGAAATCAGTATCTCTCACGGCGATAGTTGCCGAGCTTGTGCCTATTAGTCATTGCCATAGTCTGTAGTCGAGAGGTCACTGACTCCTGGAACGATAGAGGAGTCGGCTTTTTCAAGCCACGCTATTCATCAACCTGCTGTAGATGCTGACATCTCAATAATCAGGAGGCATAGATGCGTAACTTCCACTTCGCTCTTCTCGTGCTGTTCATGGGACCAACAATGGGAGCAGCACTCGCAACCGATGACTTGGGCCTGCCGCCCGTACCTATACCCCAGACCAATCCACAGTCCGCTGCAAAGATCGCCCTGGGAGACCGGCTGTTTCATGAAACCCGCTTCAGTAGCACCGGTGAGGTTTCCTGTTCCACCTGTCACGATGAGAAAAAGGCCTTCACCGACAGCCCTTTGGTGGCTTCCGAAGGTATCCGAAAACTGCGTGGCACCCGCAACGCCCCAACCGTGATCAACGCGGCCTACAATGCGACCCAGTTCTGGGATGGTCGCTCTCCGGATCTGGAAGATCAGGCGCAACATCCTTTCGTGAATCCCTTGGAGATGGGGCTGCCGGATCATGGGCCGATCCTGGAGATCGTAAGCTCCGATCCGGAATATATCGACGCCTTCAGAGATGTCTTCGGCATCGAGCCCGCGAAGATCACCATGCAGCAGGTCACGCAGGCCATTGCCGCCTTCGAACGCACGGTGGTGGCGGGGAATTCAGCCTTCGACCGCTGGTACTTCAGTGGTCAAGAGGATGCCATGAGCGAATCCGCCAAGCGGGGTTTTCAGCTGTTCCTGCGTGAAGGCCGTTGCGTCTCCTGCCACAGCATCGAACAGGATCACGCCCTGTTCACCGATCACCACTTCCACAACATCGGTGTGGGCATCAACGAAATCCAGGAGAAGGTGCCGCCCCTGGCCAAGGCCTTCCTAAAAGCCAAGGCTGAAGGTGCGGACGTGGACAAGACCGTGCTGGCGGATAAAAACATCTCCCATCTTGGCCGTTTTGCGGTGGATGAGCAGTTGAGTTCCATGGGCGCCTTCAAGACCTCGACCCTGCGCAACATCGCGCTTACCGCCCCCTATATGCACGACGGCAGTTTGGCGACCCTGCGCGACGTGGTGGTTCACTACAACAACGGTGGGGTCGGCAAAGCGGGAGACCCGATCAATCCCTTCCTCAGCGGTGGCATCCGGCCCCTCGATCTCAGCGAACAACAGATTGACGACCTGGTGGCCTTCATGGAGGCGCTGACCAGCGAGCGTTTTGTCGCACAGACCGGCGCCTCGAACAGCCTCGACAGCGCTGTACCGAGCAGGCCTGATCGATTGGCCACAACCCAGGGAGAATAACCATGACCACACGCAGAAACCTTCTCAAGGCCGGGGCCAGCGCGATGATCGCCGGCGTAGTACCGGTCAGCATGGTACGACTGGCCTTTGCCGAGCCGGAACAGGACTTCATCTTTGCCTATATCTCGGATTCCCACATCCAGCATATCAAGGGCAATCGTTTCGTACGCAACTGGGATCAGGGATTGATCCGGGCCGTGGCGGAGACCAATCTGCTGGAACCGAAACCCGATTTCGTGCTTTTCGGTGGTGACCTGGCCCAGCTGGCAACCAGGGAAGAGCTGGATCACGGCGCGGAGATCCTCTCCGGGCTGCGCTTCAAGACCCATATGGTGATGGGTGAGCACGACTACTACCTGGACCTGGGCGAGTACTGGAGCCGGCTGTTCGGCGAGCACTACTACAGCTTCGATCACAAGGGGGTGCATTTCGTGGTGCTCAACAGCATCCTGACCTATGACGACTGGACCCACAACCGCTGGGAGAGCGGCGAGCGGCGCATGGCAGAGATGGCGGGCCTGGACAATCCCAACGGTTCACCCTTCATGGTGGGAGAGAAACAGCGGGCGTGGCTGAAGCAGGACCTTGCCGTGGTTTCGAGGGATACCCCCCTGGTGGTGCTGTCCCACTCGCCGCTGCAGAAGATCTACAAGGGCTGGAACTTCTGGACCGAGGATGCGGAGCAGGTGCAGAAGCTGTTGCAGCCCTTCAGGCAGGTGAACGTGATCTACGGCCATGTGCATCAGATCCAGTACAACCAGATCGGCAATATCGCCTTCAACTCGGTGATGGCCACCGCCTGGCCCTGGCCCTATCCCCAGAGCTATGCTCAGGCGGAGAGCCATCTGCCCGTGTTGACGGTGCCGATGAATCGGGCGGACCCCTTCGACGAACGGGATGCCACCGGCTGGCAGCTGATCGATCTGCATTCCGGTCGGGTGGATCTGGCCTACAACCTCTACGCCAATCAGAATCGCCTGGTGGCCTTCAACGAGCATAGCGGACGCCCTGAGGATAAGCGGTTCCAGGATCCGGCAAATCGCATCGTCCCGCAGACCCACTATTGAGGGCGAAGGAGCAAATGAAATGAAAAGGTTAATCTTATGCGGTGTCTTATATATGGCTGGTGGGTTTGCCAGTGCGGATGAATTCAGCCAGGCCGAGGTCGATCGCTGGATGCAGCAGTTCGAACAGGTCGCCCAGGAAGGCCGTCGCTTATGGACCAGTCCGGAACTCGGTAACAATGGCGTGGCATGCGCCCAATGCCATCCCAATGCCGCCAATACCCACCCGGAGACCTATCCCAAGTTTCAGAAACAACTCGGCCGGGTTGCCGAGATCTGGGAGATGATCAACTGGTGTATACGTAATCCGTTGGAAGGCAAGGACCTGGCGGCGGACGATCCCGCGATGATCGCCATCCAGGCCTATGTCGCCAAAGAGCGACGGGGGGTCGCACTGGCGCCAGGCCAGCACTGATCTCTTCGACAGGAACATGGGTTGAGTGAGATGCAGAGTTTCTCTCACTTAGTATGTGGCAAGACTTGCCAAGCAACCGCCAAGGCCATTACTCATGATAGACCAGGGTTTGGAGTCGATTCAGCCGGATGATTCGCAAACCCTGGTATGTCAATTCTCGATTCGGTAATTGGCATGAAAATGCCTGGATCGGATTCGCATGCAGCCATTATGCGGTTGTGAATTTTACAGTCACTCTTACCCGTTTCGGATATCTGGATGATTCCAACACATCAAATCTTTGCACGACGGTTGCTGTGGATGACAGGCGCTATGTTTTGTTAACCCACCAGATGATGAATGTTCCAATTTCAACGCTGAAAGAGCCCGTGGCTACCTTGGCGAATCAGCGGGGGTATCGCGGTACTCGATTTTCTGGTTGCCGGCATATAACTTGGTGTGCATTTTCACATTTGAAGTTGCTAATCTAATGGGTGCTACAAAGCTTGACCCTGCGCCTCTATATTATCTTGCTTTTTCTATTCTGAAACCCTCGTATCTACAAATGAATAGCCTGCTTTTTCATCAGATGATGAATCGGGTTTAACTGAAGAAAATTTAACATTATTCTTATCTATAAAATGATATCGGTATGATTCTGGTTTCGTCATGCTTCTTGGTGATATTTCATTAAAGAGATCATTTTGTATCCACCAATACCCTGTCTCAACAGAATCACTGAGAAATTTGTCTTTTTTGTCATAATATTTCAAGTGAAGCGTGTAAGTACCATCACTTTTTCGAATCTGGACCCACTTTTTCCAATGTCCAGATTTTTCATTAAAGCTTTTTCCCTCCCATTTACCGATGAAATTTGCATCAATCGTTGCATTTTCAGGGATAGTAAATTTGTTGGAGCAACCCAATAACATTGGAAGAAATAACGATAGTAATAAAACTGTTTTCAATGTTTTCATGCTTAATTTCCTTAAAATTGTTGTTTTGCAGTAATAGGGGACCAGTAAAAGGGGCAGACCACGATTAACCTGTCGCGAATAACTAATCGTGGTCTGTCCCGAATGGCACTAAGTTTAGCAGCATCTCACAAGGAATCAGTGCGTTAACGACCCTGTCAGCGCTGTTTCTTCGGATGCCCATGCTCA